>NZ_JABBWW010000027.1:0-99559 GCF_014161385.1 Microbispora sp. H10670
GGCGATGCGGGCGGACGTCAAGGTGCTCCCGGTGGACTACGCCTCCCACTCGGCACACGTGGAGGCCATCCGCGACGAACTCGCCGAGGTCCTCGCCCCCGTCACCCCCCACACCACCGACGTGCCGTTCTACTCCACCGTGACCGGGCAGCGCCTGGACACGGCCGGGCTCGACGCGGGCTACTGGTTCCGCAACCTGCGCGAACCGGTCCGCCTGGACGCCGCCGTGGGCGCCCTGCTCGACGACGGCGTCAACGCCTTCGTCGAGGCGAGCCCGCACCCCGTGCTGACGGCGGGCCTCTCGGACCTCGCGGAACGGGCCGGGCGGGACGTCGTCGCCGTGGGATCACTTCGCCGCGACGACGGCGGGCCCCGGCGCCTCCTCACCTCGGCGGCGGAGGCGTGGACGCGCGGCGCGCCGGTCGACTGGACGCCGGCCTTCGGCCCGGAGCCCCGCGTGGTGGGCCTGCCGACCTACGCGTTCCAGCGGGAGCACTACTGGCTCGACACCCCCGTCCCACCGGCCGCCTCCCCCGTGGACGACTGGCGTTACCGGGTCGAATGGCGGGCCGTCGCGGAGGACGAGGCGCCCCGGCTGCGCGGGACCTGGCTCGTGGCCACGGGGGACGAGCCGGCCGGCCCGGTCACGGCCGCGCTGGTCACCGCATCACTGGCCGCCGCCGGCGCGACCGCGGTCGCCGTCCCCGTGGAGTCGCTGCCGGAGGTCGCGGCCGGCACCCCCGGACTGGCCGGCGTGCTCTCGCTCGCCGCGCTCACCGACTCCGACCCCTTCGGCGTCACGCTCTCCCTGATCCAGGCCGGTCTGACGGCGCCGCTGTGGGTCGCCACCCGCGGCGCGGTGGCCGTGGACTCCCCGTCCCCGCGTCAGGCGGCCGTCTGGGGCCTCGGCCTGGTCGCCGCGCTGGAGCACCCCGGCCGCTGGGGCGGCCTGATCGACCTGCCGGACGACACCGAGATCAACGCCGACACCGACGCGGCGGTCTACCGGCGCCTGGCGGCCGTGCTGGCCGCCGGCGGCGAGGACCAGGTCGCGATCCGGCGCGAGGGGGTCCTCGGCAGGCGGCTGACGCGGGCTCCCCGCGCGGACCGGACGCAGGCCACCTGGCGGCCCCGCGGGACCGTGCTGATCACCGGTGGCACCGGGAACGTCGGCGCGCGGATCGCCCGCCGCTTCGCCGCGGACGGCGCCGAGCACCTGGTGCTGACCGGGCGGCGCGGCCCGGACGCGCCGGGCGCCGCCGGCCTCGCGGCCGAGCTGACCGCGCTGGGCGCGCGGGTCACGATCGCCGCGTGCGACGCCGCCGACCGCGCCGCCCTCGCGGAGCTCGTCGCCTCGGTGGAGGCGGACGGCCCGATCCGTACGGTGGTGCACGCGGCCGGGATCCCGCACTGGCGGGACCTGGAGGACCTGACCCCGGCCGAGGCCGCCGAGGTGATGCGCGGCAAGGCGGTGGGGGCGGAGAACCTGGACGAGCTGTTCGACCGGGATCTCGACGGCTTCGTGCTGATCTCCTCGGGAGCGGGCGTGTGGGGCGGCGGCGGCCAGGGCGCCTACGCGGCCGCGAACGCCGTGCTCGACGCGCTGGCCGTGCGGCGCAGGTCGCGCGGGCTGCGCGCGGTGTCCCTGGCCTGGGGCGTGTGGGCCGGCAGCGAGAGCGGCGCCGACGGCATGGGGGAGCGGCTGGAGCGGCTCGGCCTGCGGCCGATGCGCTCCGGCGACGCGCTCACGGCGTTCTACGAGGCGCTGTCGGACGACGAGACCTTCCTCTCGGTCGCCGACGTGGACTGGGCCGCCTTCGCCCCGGCGTTCACGGTCGGCAGGCCGAGCCCGCTGATCTCCGAACTGCCCGAGGTCCGCCGGGCGCTGTCCCCGGCACCCGCGGCGCCCGTGCCGTCCGCCGGGCTCGGCGTGGTCGCGGCGGCCGACCGCCGCAGGGCCGTACGCGAACTGGTGTCCGGCACGGTCGCCGCGGTGCTCGGGCACACCGACGCGGCGAAGGTGACGGGACGGACGTTCCGGGAGATGGGCTTCGACTCCCTGACCGCCGTGGACATGCGGACCAGGCTGGCGGCGGCGACGGGGCTCACCCTGCCGAGCAGCCTCGTCTTCGACTACCCGACGCCGGAGGCGCTCACCACCCACCTGCTGACGCGCATGTACGGCGACGCGGCCGAGTCGCGTCCCACCGCCACGATCGGGGCCGTCGCCGACGAGCCGATCGCCATCGTCGGGATGAGCTGCCGTTTTCCCGGCGGGGTCCGGTCGCCGGAGGACCTCTGGCGGCTGGTGGACCAGGGGGTGGACGCGATCACGGAGTTCCCGCGCGACCGCGGCTGGGACCTCGAAGCGATCTACCACCCCGACCCCGACCACCCCGGCACGACCTATGTGCGGCACGGCGGCTTCGTGGCGGACGTCGCCGGCTTCGACGCCGCGTTCTTCCGGATCGCGCCGCGCGAGGCCCTGGTGATGGACCCCAAGCAGCGCCTGGTGCTGGAGACCTCCTGGGAGGCCTTCGAGCGGGCCGGGATCGACCCGACGGCGCTGAACGGCACGAGCACCGGCGTGTTCGTCGGATCGAGCAGCCAGGAGTACGGGCCGAGGCTGGAGGAGGTGCCCGCGGAACTGGAGGGCCACGTCGTCACCGGCAATCTGGACGCCGTCCTGTCCGGGCGGGTGGCGTACTCGCTGGGCCTGGAGGGCCCGGCGCTGACGGTGGACACGGCGTGTTCCTCGTCGCTGGTGGCGATGCACCTGGCCGCGCAGTCGCTGCGCCGGGGCGAGTGCACGCTGGCATTGGCCGGGGGCGCGGCGGTGATGGCGAACCCCGGCGTGTTCTTCGAGTTCAGCCGCATGCGCGGGCTCTCCCCGGACGGCCGGTGCCGGTCCTTCGGGGCGTCCGCCGACGGCACGGGCTGGGCCGAAGGAGTCGGCATGCTCCTGCTGGAGCGGCTGTCGGACGCCCGGCGGAACGGGCACGAGGTGCTGGCCGTGATGCGTGGATCTGCGGTGAACCAGGACGGCGCGTCCAACGGGCTGACCGCGCCGAACGGGCCGTCCCAGCAGCGGGTGATCCGGGCCGCGCTGGCCGACGCGGGCCTGGAGCCGTCCGATCTGGACGCGGTGGAGGCGCACGGAAGCGGCACCACGCTCGGCGATCCGATCGAGGCGCAGGCGCTGGTCGAGACGTTCGGGCGGGACCGCGACCGGCCGCTGTGGCTGGGTGCGCTGAAGTCCAACATCGGCCACACGCAGGCGGCCGCGGGTGTCGCCAGTGTGATCAAGATGGTCGAGGCCATGCGGCACGGGGTGCTGCCCCGGACGTTGAACGTGAGCGCGCCGAGCTCGTACGTGGACTGGTCGGCCGGGGCGGTGTCGCTGCTGACCGAGCCGGTGGAGTGGCCGGTTACGGGCGGGCCCCGGCGGGTGGGGGTGTCGGCGTTCGGGGTGAGCGGGACCAACGCCCATGTGGTGCTGGAGCAGGCCCCGGAAGCCGAGCCGGAACCGGCGCCGGAGCGGGAGTGGCGGGGTCCGGTCCCGCTGCTGGTGTCGGGGCGCGGCGCGGAGGGTTTGCGCGGGCAGGCGGAGCGGCTGCGGTCGTTCCTGGAAGCACGGCCGGAGGTGGCCCTGACGGACGTCGCGGTCTCGCTGGCCGGTCGCGCCGCGCTGGAGGACCGGGCCGTCGTCCTCGGCGGCGATCGGGACGAGGTGCTGGCGGGTCTGGCGGCGGTGGCGCGCGGCGCGTCGGCGGCCGGTGTGGTGCGGGGCCCGGCCGGCCTGGACGGTCCGGACGGCGACCGGGGCGTGGTGTTCGTCTTCCCCGGCCAGGGGTCGCAGTGGGCGGGGATGGCGGTGGAGCTCGCCGAGTCCTCGCCGGTGTTCGCCGCGCGGCTGGAGGAGTGCGCGCGGGCGCTGAGCCCCTACGTGGACTGGTCGTTGCGGGACGTGCTGGGCGACGCCGAAGCCCTGCGGCGGGTCGACGTCGTGCAGCCGGCGCTGTTCGCGGTGATGGTGTCGCTGGCCGAGGTGTGGCGGTCGTTCGGGGTGACGCCCTCGGCGGTGGTCGGCCACTCGCAGGGAGAGATCGCCGCGGCCTGCGTGGCGGGCGCGCTCAGCCTGGAGGAGGCCGTGCGCGTCACGGTCCTGCGCAGCCAGGTGATCGGCCGGTCGCTCTCCGGCCGGGGCGGCCTGGTGTCCGTGCCCGCGCCGCTCGCCGAGGTGGAGGAGTGGCTGGCCGGGCGGGACGGGCGGTTGTCGGTCGCGGCGGTCAACGGCCCGCACGCCACCGTGGTCGGCGGCGACCCGGAGGCGCTGGAGGAGGTCCTGGCCCGATGGGACCGCGCCCGGCGGGTGCTGATCGACTACGCGTCGCACACCCCGCAGACCGAGGCGGTGCGGGACGAACTGCTGGAGGTGCTCGGGCCGGTGGCGGCCCGTGACGGCGAGGTGCCGTTCTTCTCCACGGTCACCGGCGGCTTCGTCGAGGGCGCGGCGCTGGACGCGGAGTACTGGTACGGGAACCTGCGCGGCCCGGTCCGCTTCGACCTGGCGCTGCGCGCGCTGGCCGACCACGTCTTCGTCGAGTGCAGCGCCCACCCGGTGGTCACGGCGGGCACGGACGTCGTGTCGGTGGGGTCCCTGCGGCGCGGCGACGGCGGCGTCGGCAGACTCCTGACATCGCTGGCCGAGGCGCACGTGCGGGGCGTCCCGGTCGACTGGCGGAGCGCACTGGAGGGCGCGGGCCGGCGGGTGGACCTGCCGACGTACGCCTTCCGGCACCGGCGCTTCTGGCTCGACGGCGCGTCCGCCTCGCAGACGATGGTGGACGCGACGACCCGGCTGGCCGGCTCGGGCGGCGTGCTGCTCACCGGCCGGCTGTCCACCGGCACGCGGCAGTGGATCGCCGACCACCGGGTGCTGGGCACGGTGCTGCTGCCCGGCACGGCGTTCGTCGAGTTGGCCGTCCGGGCCGCCGACGAGGCCGGCTGCACGATGGTCGACGAGCTCACGCTCGAAAACCCCCTGGTGTTCCGGGACGGCGGCCTGGTCGACATCCAGGTCGGCGTCGGCGCCCCCGACGACTCCGGGCGCCGCTCGCTCGCCGTGCACTCCCGCGCGAGCGGCGAGACGGAGTGGACCCGGCACGCCACCGGGACGGTGAGCCGGGACACCGCCGCCGCCGAGCCGATGCCGTGGCCGCCGCCGGACGCCACACCCGTCGACCTCGCCGAGGTGCGCGCCGCGCTCGCCGCCCACGGGTACGACTACGGCTCAGCCTTCGGCGGGCTGCGCCGGGCGTGGCGGCGGGACGGCGAGTGGTTCGCCGAGGCGGCGTCGCCCGCCGGGCTCGCGTCCGAGGGGTTCGTGCTGCACCCGGCGCTGCTGGACACGGCCCTGCAGCCCGCCGTCCTGGAGCTGACCGGTACCCCGCGGCTGCCCTTCGCATGGCAGCGGGTGTCGGTGCACGCGGCGGGAGCCACCACGGTCAGGGCCCGGCTGACCCCGTCCGCCGACGGCGTCTTCTCCCTGCACCTCGCCGACGACGAGGGCCGGCCGGTGCTGACGGCGGAGTCGGTCGTCATGCGGCCGGTTCCCGAGAGGATCGGCGCCGCCACCCCCCTGCTCGTCGTGGACCGGGTCCCCGCGGAACTCCCCGCCGCCGAGCCGCGTGCCGCCGAGCCGCTGACGATCACGTCGGCGGACCGGGTCGACGAGCGCACCGAGGCGGCGGACGTGGTGCTCCTCACCGGTGCCGGCGACGTGCTGGGCTCTCTGCAGGCGTGGCTGGCGGACGAACGGTTCGCCGGCTCCCGGCTCGTGGTGGCGACCACGAACGCCGATCACGATCCGGCCGCCGCGGCCGTCGCCGGGCTCGTCCGGTCGGCCCAGGCGGAACACCCGGGCCGGATCGTCCTGGTCGACGCGGACACCGCCGTCGACGGGCTGGTCGCCGGGATCCTCGCGATGGACGAGCCCGAGGTGACCGTACGCGAAGGAGAGGTCTTCGTCCGCCGCCTGAAGCGGGTCACCGCGGAGGGCTCCGTCTGGTCGGCGGACGACTGCGTGCTGATCACGGGCGGCACCGGGACGCTCGGCGGCCTGATCGCCCGGCACCTGGCCACCGCGCACGGGGTCCGCCGCCTCGTCCTGGCCGGTCGCCGGGGGCCGGAGACACCGGGCGTACGCGAACTGGTCAAGGAGGTGCCGGCCGAGGTGACGGTCGTCGCGTGCGACGTGACCGACCGGGAGGCGCTGGCGCGGGTGCTGGCCGACCACCCGGTCACCGCCGTCGTGCACGCCGCCGCCGTGCTCGACGACGGCGTGATCCAGTCGCTGACGCCCGAACGGATGGCGCGGGTCCACGACCCGAAGGTGCTCGCCGCGCGTCACCTCGACGAGCTGACCCGAGGCCGCGACCTGACCGCATTCGTCCTGTTCTCCTCGGCGGCCGGGGTGTTCGGCGCGGCCGGGCAGGGCAACTACGCCGCCGCCAACGCGGCCCTCGACGCGATCGCCCGCGCGCGGCGCGCGGACGGGCTCCCCGCGACCTCCCTGGCCTGGGGACAGTGGGCCGAGACCAGCGCCATGACCGAGGGGCTGGCCGGCGCCGACCGCGCCAGGCTGGCGAGGTCGGGGCTGTCCCCGCTGGCCACGGACGAGGCGCTGGCGATGTTCGACGCCGGGGTGGCGGGCGGGCAGGCGGCCTACGTGGCCGCGCGGCTCGACACCGCCCGGGTGCGGGCGTCGGAGGCGCATCCGCTCCTGCGGGGCGTCGTACGCGGACCGCTTCGCCGTGCGGTCTCCGGCGGAGCGGGAGGAGAGTACGGCCGTCAACTGGCGGCCCTGCCCGAGGGCGAGCGGGCGGGCGCGGTGCTGCGCCTGGTGCGTGAGCGCGTCGCCGACATCCTGCGGCACCACAGCCCGCAGTCGGTGGAGGCGGGCAGGTCGTTCGACGAGCTGGGCTTCGACTCGCTCACCTCGGTGGAGCTGCGTAACTCGCTCAACACCGAGCTGGGCCTGAAGCTGCCCGCGACGGTCGTCTTCGACCATCCGAGCCCCGCCGCGCTCGCGGAGCGGCTCATGACGGAGCTGACCGGCGCCGGCACGGGGCGGCCGGGGCAGGCGGCGCGGGCCGCCGTCCGGGAGCCGGCCGCCGGCAAGGCCGCCGCCCCGGCCGTCGGCTCCACCGACGACCCGATCGCCGTCGTCGGGATGAGCTGCCGCTATCCCGGCGGCGTGCGCACCCCGGACGACCTGTGGCGGCTGCTGCTCGACGGCCGCGAGGGCATCTCCGCGTTCCCGGCCGACCGCGGCTGGGACCTGGCGAACCTGTTCGACGACGACCCCGACAGCCACGGCCACAGTTACGTGCGCGCGGGCGGGTTCCTGCACGAGGCCGGAGACTTCGACGCCGCCTTCTTCGACATCTCCCCGCGTGAGGCGCTCGCGATGGACCCGCAGCAGCGGTTGCTGCTGGAGGCCTCGTGGGAGGCCGTCGAACGGGCGGGGATCGACCCCAGGTCGCTGCGCGGCAGCCGTACGGGCGTGTTCGCCGGGATCATGACCGGCGACTACGCCATGCGGATGCGGCGGGTGCCCAAGGACGTCGAGGGCTACCTCGGGAACGGCAACACGGGCAGCATCGCGTCCGGGCGGGTGGCGTACTCGCTGGGCCTGGAGGGCCCGGCGATGACGGTGGACACGGCGTGCTCCTCGTCGCTGGTGGCGATGCACCTGGCCGCGCAGTCGCTGCGCCGGGGCGAGTGCACGCTCGCGCTGGCGGGCGGCGTGACGGTGATGTCGAGCCCGGCGTTCTTCGTCGAGTACAGCAGGCAGCGCGGGCTGGCGCCCGACGGGCGGTGCAAGCCGTTCAGCGACGACGCCGACGGGACCGCCTGGGCCGAGGGCATCGGGATCGTGCTGCTGGAGCGGCTGTCGGACGCCCGGCGCAACGGGCACGAGGTGCTGGCCATGCTGCGCGGGTCGGCGGTGAACCAGGACGGCGCGTCCAACGGGCTGACCGCGCCGAACGGTCCCTCGCAGCAGCGGGTGATCCGGGCCGCGCTGGCCGACGCGGGCCTGGAGCCGTCCGACCTGGACGCGGTGGAGGCGCACGGCACCGGCACCCGGCTCGGCGATCCGATCGAGGCGCAGGCGCTGGTCGAGACGTTCGGGGAGGACCGCGACCGGCCGCTGTGGCTGGGCGCGCTGAAGTCGAACATCGGCCACACGGGGGCAGCGGCGGGCGTCGGCGGGGTCATCAAGATGATCCAGGCCATGCGGCACGGGGTGCTGCCCCGGACGTTGAACGTGAGCGCGCCGAGCTCGTACGTGGACTGGTCGGCCGGGGCGGTGTCGCTGCTGACCGAGCCGGTGGAGTGGCCGGTCACCGGCGGGCCCCGGCGGGTGGGGGTGTCGGCGTTCGGGGTGAGCGGGACCAACGCCCATGTGGTGCTGGAGCAGGCCCCGGAAGCCGAGCCGGAACCGGCGCCGGAGCGGGAGTGGCGGGGTCCGGTCCCGCTGCTGGTGTCGGGGCGCGGCGCGGAGGGTTTGCGCGGGCAGGCGGAGCGGCTGCGGTCGTTCCTGGAAGCACGGCCGGAGGTGGCCCTGACCGATGTGGCGGTCTCGCTGGCCGGTCGCGCCGCGCTGGAGGACCGGGCCGTCGTGCTCGGCGGAGACCGGGAGGAGGCGCTGGCCGGCCTGACCGCGATCGTCGGCCAGGACACGGCCGCCAACGTGCTGAGCGGGGCGACGCCCGCCGACCGGGGCGTGGTGTTCGTCTTCCCCGGCCAGGGGTCGCAGTGGGCGGGGATGGCGGTGGAGCTCGCCGAGTCCTCGCCGGTGTTCGCCGCGCGGCTGGAGGAGTGCGCGCGGGCGCTGGAGCCCTACGTGGACTGGTCCTTGCGGGAGGCGCTCGGCGACGCGGCGGCCCTGGAACGGGTCGACGTGGTCCAGCCCGTGCTGTGGGCCGTGATGGTGTCGCTGGCCGAGGTGTGGCGGTCCTTCGGGGTGACGCCCTCGGCGGTGGTCGGCCACTCGCAGGGAGAGATCGCCGCGGCGTGCGTGGCGGGCGCGCTCGGCCTGGAGGACGCCGCCCGGATCGTGGCGGTGCGCAGCCAGGTGATCGCGCGGTCCCTGGCCGGGCACGGCGGCATGGCGTCGGTGCCCGCGCCGCTCGCCGAGGTGGAGGAGCGGCTGGCCGGTCAGGACGGCCGCTTGTCGGTCGCGGCCGTGAACGGCCCGCACGCCACCGTCGTCGGCGGCGACCCGGAGGCGCTGGAGGAGGTCCTGGCCCGATGGGACCGCGCCCGGCGCATCCCCGTCGACTACGCCTCCCACTCGGTTCACGTCGAGAGCATCGAGGACGAACTGCTGGAGGCGCTGGGGCCGGTGGCGGCCCGCGACACGCAGGTGCCGTTCTTCTCCACCGTCACCGGCGGCTTCGCCGAGGGCACGACGCTGGACGCGGAGTACTGGTACCGCAACCTGCGCAGCCCGGTCCGCTTCGACCTGGCGCTGCGCGCGTTCGAGGACCATGTCTTCATCGAGTGCAGCGCCCATCCCGTGCTGACGGGCGTCGCCGACGGCGTCACGGCCGTCGGGACGCTGCGGCGCGGCGACGGCGGTCTCCGGCGGCTCCACACCTCGCTGGCCGAGGCGTACACGGCGGGAGCGGGTGTGGCGTGGCGGGCCGCGCTGGAGGGCGCGGGCCGGCGGGTGGACCTGCCGACGTACGCCTTCCAGCACCGGCGTTACTGGCTCGACGCCGGGGGCGCCGCGGACGTCTCGTCGGCGGGCCTCGACTCCGTCGACCACGCCATGCTGTCCGCGGCGGTGTCGCTCGCGGCCTCCGACGGGCACGTCTTCACCACGAAGGTGTCCACCGGCGCGCATCCGTGGCTGACCGGCCACACCGTCCGGGGCTCGGTCGTGGTGCCCGGCACGACCTTCGTCGAATGGGCCGGCCGCGCGGGCAGCGAGACCGGCTGCCCCTTCGTCGAGGAGCTCACCATCCTGGCCCCTCTGGTGCTGGAAGGAGACGGCGCGACGCAGGTCCAGGTCACCGTGGGCGCGGGTGACGAGGACGGCCGCAGGTCCGTCGCCGTGCACGCGCGCGCCGACGGCGGCGACTGGACGTCGCACGCCACCGGGACCCTCGCGCCCGGCTCCCCGGAGCGGCCCGGCGACCTCACCGAGTGGCCGCCGCCCGGCGGCGAGCCGCTCGATCCCGCCGATCTCTACGACCGTCTCGCCGCCACCGGGCTGGGGTACGGCCCGGCGTTCCAGGGCGTACGGGCCGCCTGGCGGCGCGGCGAGGAGATCTTCGCCGAGATCGAGCCCCTCGGGGAGCTCGACGCGACCGGGTACGTCCTGCATCCGGCGTTGCTCGACGCCGCGATGCATCCCCTCGCCCTCGTGACCGAGGCGGACACGCCGATGCTGCCGTTCTCGTGGTCCGGCGTGGCGCTGCACGCCACCGGCGCGACCGCCCTGCGGGTGCGGATCACCCCCACCGGCGCGGACGGGTTCGCGCTGCTCGCCACGGACGCGTTCGGCGAACCGGTGGCCACGGTGTCGTCGCTGCTCCTCCGCGCGATGGACCCGCCCAGAGGCGACCACCTCTATCGCACGGAGTGGACGGAGCTGCCGGTCCCCGGGACCCCGGCCGCCGGACCCTGGGCGGTCGTCGGCGGCACACCCCTCCCCGGGATGGAGGCCTTCGACGGCGTCGCGGAACTGCGGGCGGCGATCGAGGCCGGGCTGCCGGTCCCGGCGGTCGTGTTCGCGCCGATCGAGCACGCTGCCGAACCCCCTGCCGAACCCGGTCTTCCCCTCGCCGTACGGTCCGTGACCGGTCACGTGCTGCGGCTCGTGCAGACGTGGATCGCGGACGACGCGTTCGACGAGTCGCGGCTGGTGCTGGTCGGCCGGGAGGCGGCCGAGGCGGAGCCCGCCGCGCTCGCCCGCGCCGCCGCCTGGGGGCTCGTGCGGTCCGCCCAGGCGGAACACCCCGGCCGGTTCCAGCTCGTGACCGTCGACGTGGACGAGCCCGGCCCCGAACCGCTGAAGGCCGCCGCCGCCCACGACGAGCCACAGGTCGCCGTACGCGACGGGGTCGTGTACGCGCCGCGCCTCGTCCCCGCAGCGGACGCCACGACGGACGCTGTGGCCGACGCCGCGACGGGTGGCCGCGGCTGGGAACCGGACGGAACCGTGCTGATCACGGGTGGCACCGGCACGCTGGGCGGGCTGGTCGCCCGGCACCTGGCGGCCGAGCACGGGGTCCGGCGGCTCGTGCTGGCCGGCCGGAGCGGTCCGGCGGCCGACGGCGCGGAGAAACTGGCCGCCGAACTGGCGGAGCTCGGCGCGGAGGCGGTGATCGTCGCGGCCGACCTGGGCGACCGGGACGCCGTGGCCGGCCTGCTGGCGGCGCATCCGGTCACCGCGGTCGTCCACGCCGCCGGTGCGCTCGACGACGGGGTGGTCGCGTCGCTGACACCCGAGCGCCTGGACGCCGTGTTCCGGGCCAAGGTGGACGCGGCGTCGCACCTGCACGAGCTCACCCGCGACCTCGATCTCACCGCGTTCGTGCTGTTCTCCTCGGCCGCCGGGGTCCTCGGCGCGGCGGGCCAGGGCAACTACGCGGCGGCCAACGCGTTCCTGGACGCGCTGGCCGCGCACCGCCGGGCGCTCGGGCTGACGGCCACGTCGGTCGCCTGGGGAATGTGGGAGGAGACCAGCGGGCTGACCGGCGGTCTCGGTGAACAGGACCGCAGGCGGATGGCCGCGTCCGGGGTCGTCCCGCTGACCTCGGCGCAGGGCCTCGCGCTGCTCGACGCCGCGGTCGCGCTGGGCGAACCGGCACCGGTGGCGGTGCGGCTCGACCTCGCGGTGCTGCGCGGGCGGGCCCGGGACGGCGTGCTGAACGCGCGGCTCCGGGCCCTCGTGCCCGCCGTGTCCCGCCCGGCGGGCGGAGGCGGCACGGGCGGCGGGAACGGAAACGGCGCGGGCGGCCACGGCCTGCTGCGCCGGATCGGGAGCCTTCCCGAGGCGCAACGCGAGCAGGCGGTCGTCAGGGCCGTCCTCGCCGAGACGGCGGTGGTGCTCGGCCACCGCCCGGGGGATCTCACGCAGGCGGACCGGCGCTTCAGGGACCTCGGATTCGACTCCCTCACGGCGGTCGAGCTGCGCAACCGGCTGCGGACGGCGACCGGGCTGAAGCTGCCGGCCAGCCTGGTCTTCGACTACCCGACCCCCCGCGCGATCGCCGAGTTCCTGCTGGCCGAACTGGCCCCGGCGCCGGACGAGGCCGCCACCCGGGACGCGGGGATCCGCGCCGCCCTCGCGGCGATTCCCCTGGACACCCTCCGCGACAGCGGCCTGCTCGACCGGCTGCTCCATCTCGCGGGGCAGCAGGGGGCCGAGGACCGGCACGACGACGAGCAGATCGACTCGATGGACGCCGAGGCCCTGATCGCCATGGCCAACAGCGTCACTGACTGATGACAACAGCCGTTCGGAAGGCGCCATCCATGACCAACCAGGACAACCGCGTTCTCGACGCCCTGAGGACCTCGCTGAAGGAGACCGAACGGCTGCGGCGTCAGGTGGCCGCGTCCCGGGAGCCGGTCGCCGTCGTCGCGATGAGCTGCCGCTACCCGGGCGGCGTCACCAGCCCCGAGGACCTCTGGCGGATGGTGTCCGCCGGCGAGGACGCGATCGGCGGGTTCCCGGACGACCGCGGCTGGGACCTGGCGAACCTGTTCGACGACGACCCGGACAGTCACGGGCACAGCTACGCCCGTGAGGGCGGGTTCCTGGACGGCGTCGCCGGGTTCGACCCCGAGTTCTTCGGCATCTCGCCCCGGGAGGCGCTCACGCTGGACACCCAGCAGCGGCTGCTGCTGGAGACCTCCTGGGAGCTGTTCGAGCGGGCCGGGATCGACCAGGCGTCGGTCCGGGGCAGCCAGACCGGCGTCTTCACCGGCGTCATGTACAACGACTACGCCGTCCGGGTGCGGCCCGTGCCCAAGGAGGTGGAGGGGCACCTGGGCAACGGCAGCGCCGGCAGCCTCGCGTCCGGCAGGGTGGCCTACACCTTCGGTCTGGAGGGGCCCGCCATCACCCTGGACACCGCGTGTTCCTCCTCGCTCGTGGCGATCCACCTCGCGGTCCAGGCGCTGCGCCGGGGAGAGTGCGCGATGGCGCTCGCGGGCGGCGTGACGGTGATGTCGACCCCCGTCCTCTTCGTGGAGTACAGCAGGCAGCGCGCGCTCGCGCCGGACGGGCGCAGCAAGCCCTTCAGCGACGACGCCGACGGCACCTCGGGGGCCGAGGGCGTGGGGCTGGTGCTGCTGGAACGGCTGTCGGACGCCCGGCGCAACGGCCACCGGGTGCTCGCGGTGATCAGGGGCACCGCCCTGAACCAGGACGGCGCCTCCAACGGCCTCACCGCCCCGAACGGCCTGGCGCAGCAGCGGCTGATCCGCGCGGCGCTGGCGGACGCCGGGCTGGCGCCGTCGGACGTGGACATGGTGGAGGCGCACGGGACGGGCACGCGTCTCGGCGACCCCATCGAGGCCCAGGCCCTGATGGCGGCGTACGGACAGGACCGCGAGCGCCCGCTGTTCCTCGGCTCGGTGAAGTCGAACATCGGCCACACCCAGGCCGCCGCGGGCGTCGCCGGTGTGATCAAGACGGTGGAGGCGATCCGGCACGGCGTGCTGCCCAGGACCCTCCACGTCCGTACGCCCAGCTCGCGGGTGGACTGGTCGGCGGGTGCGGTGTCGCTGCTGACCGAGCCGGTCGAGTGGCCGGGGACCGACCGGCCGAGGCGCGGGGCGGTGTCGTCGTTCGGCATCAGCGGCACCAACGCCCACGTCATCCTGGAGCAGGCCGACGAGCAGCCGGCCGAGCACCCGGTCGGGCAGCGCGGTGAGCGGCCGGACAGGAGCCGCGGCGAGCAGACCGGCGAGTCGTCCGGGGAGGCACTCGGAGAGACCTTCCGGGAGGCGCTCACCGTGACCGGGCCGGGGACGCCGGAGATGTTCGCCTGGCCCGTCACCGCGCACGACGAGCGCGCCCTGCGCGGGCAGGCCGACCGGCTGCGCGCCTTCCTGGCTGAGTCGGACGCGTCCGCCGCCGACGTCGGGTGGTCCCTGGCGACGACCCGGTCGGCGCTGGAGCACCGCGCGGTGGTCCTCGGGCCGGATCGCGCCGGAATGGCCGACGGCCTCGCGGCACTGGCGGAGGGCAGGCAGGCGCCCGGCGTCGTACGCGGCCGGGTGGCCGAGGGCGGCGTGGTCTTCGTGTTCCCGGGTCAGGGGCAGCAGTGGGCGGGGATGGCGGCGCGGTTGCTGGTGGAGTCGCCGGTGTTTGCGGCGCGGGTGGGGGAGTGTGTGGCGGCGTTCGAGCCGTTGGTGGATTTCTCGTTGCTGGAGGTGCTGCGCAGCGGTCCCGGTAGTGGTTCCGGTGGGGGTGTGGGTGGGGGTGCCCGTGGCTTGTTGGAGCGGGACGAGGTGGTGCAGGCGGCGTTGTTCTCGGTGATGGTGTCGCTGGCGGAGGTGTGGCGGTCGGTGGGGGTGGTGCCGTCGGCGGTGGTGGGGCATTCGCAGGGGGAGATCGCGGCGGCGTGTGTGGCGGGGGCGTTGAGTTTGGGGGATGCGGCGCGGTTGGTGGTGGCGCGGGGCGGTCCGATCCGGCGGGTGCTGGCGGGTCGTGGGGGGATGGTGTCGGTGGGGTGCTCGGCGGGGGAGGCCGAGGCGTTGGTGGGGCGGTGGGGTGGGCGGTTGGTGGTGGCTGCGGTGAACGGGCCGCGGTCGTGTGCGGTGTCGGGGGAGTTGGCGGCGCTGGCGGAGTTGACCGCGTGGTGTGAGGGGTCGGGGGTGCGGGTGTCGCGGGTGGCGATCGAGTATGCGTCGCATTCGCCGCAGGTGGAGGCGGTGCGGGAGGACTTGGCCGGGGCTTTGGCCTTTGTGGAGCCGCGTGTGTGTGGGGTGGGGGTGTATTCGACGGTGACCGGGGGGTTGGTGGGTGGGGAGGAGTTGGGTGGGGGGTATTGGTTTGAGAATTTGCGGCGGCCGGTGGATTTCGCGGGTGCGGTGGGGTCGTTGCTGGGTGATGGTTACCGGTTGTTCGTGGAGTGTGGGGCGCATCCGGTGCTGGGGTTGGGGTTGCGGGGGGTTGTCGAGGAGGCGGGTGTCGAGGCGGGGGTGGTCGGCTCGTTGCGCCGGGGTGATGGTGGTTTCGCTCGGTTTGTGGCGTCGGCGGCCGAGGCGTACACCCACGGCGCCACCGTCGACTGGACCGCCCTTCTCGGCGGCGGAGGGAAGACGATCGACCTGCCCACGTACGCGTTCCAGCGGCGCCGGTTCTGGCTCGACGCCCCCGCGCGGAGGGAGCGGGACGCCGCGGGGCTCGGTCTGTCCGAGCCCGGCCACCCGCTGCTCGACGCCGCGGCGCCGCTGCCGGCCTCCGGCGGCTTCCTGTTCACGGCGAAGCTCTCCCTCGGCACGCATGCCTGGCCGGCCGACCACGCGGTGCACGACGTCCCTCTCCTGCCCGGGACGGCGCTGGTCGAGCTCGCCCTGCACGCGGGCCGGCAGACCGGCTGCGACCTGCTCGAAGAGCTCACGCTGCAGTCGCCCCTGGCCCTCCCGCCCGACGGCGGAGTGCGGCTGCAGGTCGTCGTCGACGCGCCGGACGACGCGGGACGCCGCAGGATCGCCGTGTACTCCCTCGGCGAGGACGAGCCCGACGACGCCGGCTGGACGACGCACGCCGTGGGCTTCCTCGCGTCCCGGCCCGGCGGCGAGGCCGTCTCGCTCACGCGCTGGCCGCCGCCCGCCCCCGAGCTCGACGTCGACGGCCTGTACGACCGTCTCGGCGACAGCGGATTCCACTACGGCCCCGCCTTCCAAGGGCTGCGCCGGGTGTGGAGACAGGGGGACGAGACCTACGCGGAGGTGAGCCTGGCACAGGACGCCGCCTCCGGTGCGGCCGCCTTCGACATGGCCGATGGGTACGGCCTGCACCCGGCCCTGTTCGACGCGGCGCTGCACGCGATGTTCGTCGGCCGTGACGGGGACGGCGCGCCGGCGCCGCGGCTGCCGTTCTCCTGGACGGACGTCGCACTCCACCGGTCGGGCGCCACGGATCTGCGCGTCCGCATCGTGCAGCGGGGCGAGGAGGCGTGCTCGCTCGACATCTGCGACGCGCGAGGCGTGCCGGTCGCCTCGGTGGGATCCGTCGTGGCCAGGCCGTTCTCGGCCGACCGGCTGCCCGGGACCCGCGCCCCTGGCGCGGACTGCCTCTTCCGCCCGCAGTGGGTGCCCGTGGACGCGCCGCCCGCCGCCGCGATCCTCTTCGCCGACGACCTCGACGACGTGCCCGAGCAGGTGCCCGCCGCGGTCGCGATCGCGCTGAGCGCCGCTGCTGGAGAGGCGGCCGACCGAGACGCCGGCGGAGATGCCGACGGAGAAGGGGACGGCGACACGGCGGCGGCCGCCCGCCTGAACACGCGCCGCGTCCTGGCCCTGGCGCAGCGGTGGCTGGCGGAGGAACGGTTCGCGGACGCGAAACTGGTCGTCGTCACCCGGGGCGCGGAGGGCGACCCGGGACAGGCGGCGGTATGGGGACTGGTCAGGGCGGCGCAGGCCGAGCACCCCGGCCGCTTCGTACTCGTCGACGTCGACCGCGACACGGACCGCGATCGCGGCCGGGACGACTACACGGCGGCAGTGGCCGCGGCGGTGGCGACGGGGGAACCGCAGCTGGCCGTACGGAACGGCAGGCCGTACGCCCTGCGGCTGACGCGGGTGCGGGAGGCGCCCGCCGCACCGTCGCGTCCGCTCGACCCCGAGGGCACGGTGCTGATCGTCGGCGGCAGCGGCGGCCTGGGCCCGGTGGTGGCCCGGCACCTGGTCGCCGCGCACGGCGCGCGGCACCTGCTGCTCCTGTCCCGCCGTGGCTCCGCCGCGCCTGGGGCCGACGAACTCGCCGCCGGCCTCGCCGAGGCGGGCGCGTCGGTGACGTTCGCCGCCTGCGACGCCTCCGACCGTGGGGAGCTGGAAAGGGTCCTCGCGGGACTCGACCACCCGCTGACCGCGGTGATCCACGCCGCGGGGGTGGTCGACGACGGGGTGGTCGAGTCGCTCACGCCGGAGCGGATCGACACGGTGTTCGCGGCGAAGGTGGACGCCGCGGTGAACCTGCACGAGCTGACGCGTGACGCCGACCTGTCCGCGTTCATCCTGTTCTCCTCGGCGGCGGGCACGTTCGGCGGGCCGGGCCAGGGCAACTACGCCGCGGCCAACGCCTTCCTCGACGCGCTCGCGGTCCGGCGGCGGGCCGAAGGACTGCCCGCGGCGTCGCTGGCCTGGGGTGTCTGGGCGGAGGCCGGCGGGATGGCGGGCCGCGCGGGCGAGGCCGGCGGGCGGGGCCGGATGGCCCGCAGCGGGGTCCTGCCGATGTCCGCCGAGCTGGGCCTGGCGTTGTTCGACGCGGCCGTCGCCCGTGACGACGCCGTCCTGGTGCCGATCCGCCTCGATCTCGGTGAGGTGTCGTCCTCGCTGCTGCGCGGCATGACCCGGAGGCGGACGGCGGCGGCCGCGCCCGTGGCGGTGGAGTCGCTGGCGGACCGGCTGGCGGCCATGCCCGCGGCGCGGCGGCATCGGACGCTCACCGACCTGGTCCTCGGGCACGTGGCGACGGTGCTGGGGTACGAGCCGGGCACCGCCGTGGATCCCGCCCAGTCGTTCAAGAACCTCGGGTTCGACTCGCTGCTCGCGGTGGACCTGCGCAACCGGCTCGCCGAGACGACCGGGCTGCGGCTGCCCGCGACGCTGGTGTTCGACCACCCTACGCCGGCGGATCTCGTCGCCTACCTGCGGCCACAGCTACTGACGGACGAACCGGACCCCGACGGGCCCGGCGCGGCCGAGGCGCTGCTGGCCCGGCTCGACGACCTGGACGAGGCTCTCGGCTCGCCGGCCGTGACGGACGCGGAGCGAGCGGCGCTCGTCGCCCGGCTGAAGGCCCTGACCGCCAGGCACGCCGCGGGCGCGACCGGCGCCTCCGCGGTCGGCTCGGCGGCCGTGGACGACGCCACCGACGACGAGATGTTCGCGCTGATCGACCGGGCGATCGGCGCGGCCTCCTAGTGCGCTGTCCGCCAACGTCCACCGGGGTGGAGGGAGCGGAGCGGAAGGGACCGAGGACCGCAGCGAGGGCCCAGCGAAGCGGGCTTCGCGAGGACCGGAGGTTCCTTCCGGCGCAGTGACCGACCAGGCCGGCGAAGCGCAGTGATGGACTAGGCCGGCGCAGTGACCGACTAAGCCAGCCCGGTGACCGACCAAGCCGGCGCAGTGACCGACCATGTCAGCGCGGTTACCGACAAGGCAGGCGCGGTGACCGACAAGGCAGGCGCGGTGACCGACCCGGCCAAGTTCGCGGACACCTCACTGGGCCTGTCACCAAGGCCCGCTCCCAGGCCTGGCACCGCCTACCAGGTGCATCCGACGACGTCATGAATCCGGAGGAGACTGATCGTTTTGCGTGTTCTGTTCACATCGTTCGCTTTGGACGCCCATTATCTCGGTTCCGTCCCGCTGGCCTGGGCTTTGCGGGCCGCCGGGCACGAGGTGCGGGTGGCGAGTCAGCCCGCCCTCACCCGTACGATCACCGCGGCCGGGCTGACCGCCGTACCCGTCGGCGACGACCGGGAGATGGGCGGGGCGATGTCGGGTGTCGAGGTCGACGACGCCGGCACGCCGTGGAACGCCGTCGACCTCGACCCCGGCCGCCCCGAGGTGCACTCCGCCGAGTTCGTCGGCGCGCTCCACGACATGCTGCCGAAGGCGTTCTTCGCGCACGTCAACGGTGACGCCATGATCGACGACCTGGTGCGCTTCGCCCGATACTGGCGGCCGGACCTGGTGATCTGGGAGCCGTTCACGTTCGCGGGCGCGATCGCCGCCAGGGCGGCGGGAGCGGCGCACGCCCGGCTGCTCTGGGGTGCGGACCTGTTCCTCGACCAGCGGGTGGCGTTCCTGGGCCATCTGGCCGCCCGGCCGGGCGGGCCGCACCGCGACCCCCTCGCCGACTGGCTCGGCGAGGTGCTCGACCGTCATGATCTGACCTTCGACGAGACCGTGGTCCGCGGGCACTGGACGATCGACCAGATGCCGGTCAGCATCCGGCTGCCGCTCGGCGAGCCCACGGTGCCCATGCGCTATGTCCCGTACAACGGCACCTCGGTGCTGCCCGGCTGGCTGCGCCGGCCGCCGGAGCGCCCGCGCGTGTGCGTGACCGTCGGGCTGACCGCCAGGGACGGCGCGGACTACCTCGTCGGTTCCCTCGCGGGCCTGTTCGACGCGCTCGGCGACCTGGACGTCGAGGTCGTCGCGACCCTGAACGCCGAACAGCGCGAACGGGCCGCGACGCTGCCGGACAACGTTCGCGCGGTGGACTTCGTCCCGCTGCACGCGCTGCTGCCCACCTGCTCGGCCATCGCCCATCACGGCGGCGCGGGGACCTGGTCCACGGCGGCCGCGTACGGCGTGCCGCAGTTCGTCTTCCCCTCGGTCTGGGACAACTTCTACCGGGCGCGGCGGACCGCCGAGATCGGCGCCGGACTGATGGTCCCGCAGGACGCGCTGACTCCGGCCGCGCTGCGCGGCGGGCTGGAGCGGCTGCTGGCGGAGGAGCGGTTCACCGACGGCGCCGAGCGGCTCCAGGCCGAGATGGCGAGTGACCCGAGCCCGGCCGACGTGGTGCCCACCCTGGAGAAGCTCACCGCGCGGCACCAGGAGTTCGACGCGTGACCGCGTACGACGGCCGCCCGCAGCCGGGAGGATCCCCATGCGAGTACTGATCGTCGCGCTGGGCACGATGGGCGACGTCGCGCCGTACACAGGGCTCGCGGCCCGGCTGGGGGAGGGCGGGCACGAGGTCGCCGTCGCGGCCTATGCCCGGTTCGCCGGCATGGTCCGCGCCACCGGCGCGGAGTTCCGGGAGGTCTCCGGCGACCCGGCGGCGGCCGGCGGGTGGACCCAGGCCGAGGACGGCAGGCAGGCGATCCGGAGCATGCGGGAGTCGGTGCTCGACCGCGGCCGGGTCATCCTCGACGCCGCCCGGTCGCACCGGCCGGACGTCCTGCTTCTGTCGCTGCCCGCGATGCCGGGGCTTCAGGTAGCCGAGAGCCTCGGCATCCCCTGCGCCGGCGTGTTCCTCGACCCGCTCTATCCCACCGCGGAGTATCCGCCGACCTATCTGCCGATCAGTCGTTCGCTGGGGCCGTGGGGCAACCGTACGGCCCATCACCTGATGAACGGCGTCTTCTCGCTGCTGCTGGACGGCGCGACGAACCAGTTGCGCGCGGGGCTGGGACTGCCCGCGCTGAGCCGGCGGGAGATCGCCCGGCAGATCGCGCGGACGCCGGTGCTGCACGGGATCAGCCCGGCCGCGCTGCCCCGGCCGGCGGACTGGCCGGAGACGATGGAGATGTCCGGCTACCTCTGGCCGGCGGTCGCGCCCGGCTGGCGGCCGCCCGCGGATCTCGCGGACTTCCTCGCCGCGGGGCCGCCCCCGGTCTTCGTCGGCTTCGGCAGCCGGAGCATGTCCGGGCAGGAGGCCGAGAGGATCGCCGGGATCGTCGGCGAGGCGCTGCGGCGCACCGGGCGGCGCGGCGTGCTCCAGGCCGGGTGGGCCGGGCTGACCGGCCACTCCGACGATGTCATCACGATCGGCGAGACGCCGCACGAGTGGCTGTTCCCGAGGATGGCCGCGGTGGTCCACCACGCGGGGGCCGGCACGACCGCCGCCGGGCTCCGCGCCGGCGTGCCCACCGTGACCATCCCCATCCTCGGCTCCCAGCCGTTCTGGGGCGGCCGAATCGAGGCGCTGGGCGCCGGTCCCGCGCCGGTTCCGTACCGGAAGCTCAGCGTCGACCGCCTCACCGCGGCGATCTCCGCGGCGGTGTCCCGGCCCGGGTACCGGGCGGCGGCCGAAGCGCTGAGCGGGCGGATCGCCGCCGAGGACGGCGCCGGGAGGGTCCTCGCGGCACTCGACCGGCTGGCCGGCCGCGCCGCGGCCGACGACCGGACGTGAGACCTGCGAGGTGGCCGGTGCGCCGGCAGCTTCTCCGCCGTTTCTGCCTGGTTCCGCGGAGTGCGGGGGTGAATGATCCCGCCAGGCGGAATCTTTCTCCGCTGTCTGTTTCGATCTGGGGGCACACGTGACCGTCTTCCATCCGTACGACGTCGCCGCCTTACGGGCCGAGTTTCCCGCGCTCGGGGCGGGCTCGGCCCATTTCGACGGCCCCGGCGGCCCGCAGGTGCCGCGGGCGGTGATCGACGCGATCGTGGAGGCGATGTCCAGCCCGCTCGCCAACCGGAGCAGCAACACCACCGGCGGGCGCAACGCGGACGCCATCGTCGTCCAGGCGCGGCAGGCGCTCGCCGACTTCTTCGGCGCGGACCCGGGCGGCGTCGTCTTCGGGCGGAACGCCACCCAGCTCGCCCACGAGTTCTCCCGGACGCTGGCCAAGACCTGGGCTCCCGGCGACGAGGTGGTGGTGACCCGGCTCGACCACGAGTCCAACGTCCAGCCGTGGGTGCTGGCGGCGGCCCAGGCCGGGGCGACCGTCCGGTGGGCCGACTTCGACCCGGAGACCGGCGAGCTGACGGCGGACCACGTCCGGCGGGTCCTGTCGGACCGGACCCGCCTCGTCGCCGTGACCGCCGCCTCGAACCTGATCGGCACCAGGCCGCCGGTCCGGGAGATCACCCGGCTGGCGCACGAGGCGGGCGCGCTGTGCTACGTCGACGCCGCCCACTACAGCGCGCACGTCAGCGTCGACTTCGACAGCTTCGGCGCCGACTTCGTCGCCTGCTCCGCGTACAAGTTCTTCGGGCCGCACCTCGGGGTGCTGGCCGCGCGGCCGGAGCTGCTGCGCACCCTGAGCCCCGACAAACTGCCTGCCGCGACCGACGTCGTGCCCGAGCGCTTCGAGCTCGGCATCCTGCCGTACGAGGTGCTCGCGGGGGTCCGGGCGGCGGTGGACTTCCTGGCCGGGCTGAGCCCCGTGCGGGCGGGCACCCGCCGGGAGCGCCTCGTGGCCGCGCTGGGCGCGATCGAGGCACACGAGGACGCGCTCCGGCTCCGGCTGGAGCGGGGGCTCGCCGAGCTGCCCCAGGTCACGGTGCACTCCCGGGCCGCCAGCCGGACGCCCACCCTGCTGCTGAGCGTGGCGGGGCACGACCCCAGGGACGTCTCCCACCACCTCGCGGCCCTCGGCATCGACACCGAGTCCGGCACCTTCTACGCCGCCGAGGCGTCCCGGCGGCTGGGCCTGGGCGACCGGGGCGGGGTGCGCGTCGGGCTCGCCCCGTACAACGACGACGACGACATCGACCGCCTCCTCGCCGGTCTGGCCGCGTACGTGGGCGACCACGTCCCTCCCGCGCTGGGGCGGGACCGGCTGTTCGTGACCCCCTGAACGACCCCCTGAGTGACTCACCGAGTGACCCCTGACCTCGTTCGCGCGGTTCCCCGCGACGATCTCCCTCGACGATCGGAAGCACCCTTGACCGAGACACTCCTCGACGACGTGTGGATCCGCCGCTACCACGACGGACCCGGGACGCACGGACCCGCGGGGTCCGCCACCCTCGTCTGCTTTCCGCATGCGGGCGGATCGGCGAGCTACTTCTCCACGCTGTCGGGCCTGCTGCGGTCCAGCCACCGGGTGCTGGCGTTGCAGTACCCGGGACGGCAGGACCGGCTGCGCGAGCGCTGCCTGTCCACCATCGACGAGCTCGCCGACGAGGCCTTCAGCGCGCTGGAACCCCTCATGGGCGGGCCGGTCGCGCTCTTCGGGCACAGCATGGGCGCGATGATCGCCTTCGAGGTGGCGACCCGGATGAAGCGGCGGCGCGGCCTCGACCCCGCCGCGCTGTTCGTGTCGGGCAGGCGGGCCCCCTCGCGGGACCGCCACGACGACGAGATCGTGCACCTGGGCGGTGACAGCGCTCTCGTCGCCGAGATGAAGCGGCTGAGCGGCACCGACGCGCGGGTCCTGGACGACCCGGAGGTGGTCGAGATGATCCTGCCGGCGCTGCGGAGCGACTACCGGGCGGTCGAGACCTACCGGTACCGGCCCGGGCCGAGGCTCGGCTGCCCCACGATCGCGCTGACCGGCGACGACGATCCGAAGGCGAGCGCGGACGAGGTCGACGCGTGGCGCGACCACACCTCCGGCGAGTTCCGGATGCACGTGTTCCCGGGCGGGCACTTCTACCTGAAGGAGCACTGGCCGGCCGTCGCCGACGTCATCGCCGGGCAGCTCGGCCGGGCCCGCCCGGACCAGTCTCGGTGAGCGCCGGGGCGGGGGCCGACGTGGGAGCGGGGGCGGGGGCCGCCGTGGACGAGCCCACAGCCGTACGCGCCCCGCGACGGGCCGCCGCGGGCGTCGCCGGCTCCTGGCCGGTGCTCGCCGTGGCGGGCGTGCTCGGCCTGGCGCTCGCGCTGACCGGCGGGCGGTACGGCTACTTCGGAGACGAGCTGTACTTCTGGGCCGCGGGTCACCACCTCGACTGGGGATTCGCCGACCAGCCCCCCTTGCTGCCGCTGCTCGCGCGGGCGATGGACGTCGTCGCTCCGGGATCGCCGGCGGTGATGCGGCTGCCCGCCCTGGTGTGCGCCGTGGGCGGAGTGCCGATCGCCGCGGCGATCGCCCGTGAGATGGGCGGCACCCGGCGGGCGCGGCTGCTGACCGCCGCCGCCGTCGCCGGGTCGCCGGTGCTGGGCGCGGGCGGGCACGTGCTCGCCACCACGCCCGTGGACACGTTCCTGTGGATCGTCGTCACCTGGCTGCTGGTCCGGTGGGTCCGGTTGCGCGACGACCGGTTGCTGCTGTGGTCGGGACTGGTCACCGGGCTCGCGCTGCAGGGCAAGTACACGATCGTGTTCTTCTGGCTGGTCGCGGGCGTGGCGATCGCGGCCGCCGGGCCGCGCGAGCTGCTGCGGCGCCCGTGGTTCCTCGCCGGCATGGCGGTGGCGGCGCTGTCCTGCGTCCCGGCCGTGCTGTGGCAGGCCCGCAACGGCTGGCCCCAGCTGGAGCTGGGCGCCGTGCTGGCCGGGGAGCACAGCCCGGCGGGGTTCTTCCTGCTGTTGCTGGGCTCGGCGGGCGTCCTCGGCACGCCGCTGCTCGTGTACGGACTGTGGCGCGCGCTCCGGACGCCCGAGTATCGCTTCCTCGGGTGGGCCCTGGCCGGGCTGGTGCTGGTGTTCGTCCTCACCTTCGGCGCCGGCTACTACGTGACGGGGCTGTTCCCGGCACTGTGGGCCGCGGGCGCGGTGGGTCTCGACCGCGTACGCGGCCGGTGGCCGGTATGGGTGGCGTGGCCCCTGGCCGTGCTGTCGGCGGCCATGGTGCTCGCGGTGCTGCCGGTGCGGCCGGTGGAGACCCTCGCCGGGCAGGACGGCGCGGAGAACCTCGTCAATGCAGAGAGCGTCGGCTGGCCGGAGCTCGCCGACGCGGTGGCCGGGGCGTACCGGGCCCTGCCGCCGGAGGTCCGGAGGCGCACCGTGGTCGTCACCGGCCACTACTGGAGCGCGAGCGCGATCGAGCGTTACGGCCCCGCACGCGGGCTGCCGCACGGCTACAGCCCGCACCGGGGTTTCTGGTACTTCGGCCCGCCCCCCGACGACGCCACGGTCACGCTGTACGTCGGCGACCCGCCGGCCCGTCTGCGCGACTCCTTCACCCGGGTCCGCCGCGTCGCGGCGGTCGACAACGGCCTGAACGTGAGGAACACGTTCCAGGGCGCCCCGATCTGGCTGTGCGAGGAGCAGCGGGAGCGGTGGTCCGCCCTCTGGGGGCGGCTCCGCGTGCTTTGACGCGCTCCCCGGCCTTGAAGGCCGGGGATTCAGCCCGTGCCGCTTCATGCGGCACCTCTGAAGCTTCCTGCTTCCTCGCGCTGTGCCGGGGCAGGCCCCGGTCTTACCCGCGCTCCACAGGCATTTAGCCTGTCCGCCCGTCCGGCGGCCAGGATGTTGATCGCCGCATTGATGTCCCGGTTGTGGACCGCCCCGCACGGGCAGGTCCACGACCGGATCGCAAGCGGCATCGATTCGGCGACGGTCCCGCAGCCAGAGCAGAGCTTGGAGGAGGGGAACCATCGGTCGATCTTGGCGAAGTGGCGGCCGTACCGCGCCGCCTTGTACTCCAGCATTGCGACGAACTGCGACCAGCCCGCATCGTGAACGGACTTGGCAAGGCGGGTGCGCCCGAGGCCGGACACGGCGAGGTTCTCCACGTACACCGCTTGGTTATCACGGATGATCTGGGTGGAGAGCTTGTGTGCCCAGTCACGGCGCGCATCGGCCACCCTGGCATGTGCCGTGGCGGCCTTGGCCCTGGCCTTCTGGCGGTTCGCTGAACTTTTCTCCTTACGGGAGAGCTCCTGCTGTGCCTTGCGCAGGCGCCGCTCGGCGCGGCGGAGGAAACGCGGGTTGTCCACCTTCCGGCCGTCAGAGGTGACGGCGAAGTGGGACAGCCCGAGGTCGATCCCCACTTCGGCGGCCGTCTCCGGAAGCGGGGCCTTGCCGGTCTCGATGACGAACGAGGCGAAGTACCTGCCGGCCGCGTCCTTGACCACCGTCACGCTGGACGGTTCGGTGGGCAGGTCCCGTGACCAGCGGACTGGAATGTCACCGATCGGCGGATCGCCTGCCGGTTGTCCTTGCGTGACCGGAAGCGGGGCGGGGCGATCTTCGGGCCCTTCCGCTTTCCGGTGACCGAGTCGAAGAAGTTCCAGTACGCCTTGTTCAGGTCCGCCAGAGCCTGCTGTAACACCACGGCGGACACCTCGCCCAGCCAGGCACGATCGGGGGTCTTCTTCGCCTGCGTGATGACCCGCTTGGACAACTCCCCGTCCGAGATGTACGGCACGCCTTGTTCCCGAGCGTCCTGCCGTGCGCGCAGCCCGTCGTTGAACACCACCCGCGCACACCCGAACGCACGGGCCAGAGCGTGACGCTGGCCCGGCGTCGGATAGAGGCGGAAGTTGTACCTGAGCTGCACACCGTGACCATACCAATCGGCCTGTGATCGAATATTGAGACATCAGAACCGGAAGAAATTGCGTTTTCGTCCCGCGGGCCCACTTGGTTTTCGTGACCAAGTTCCGGCATCGGGTATTCACCGGGGCACACCTGGAACGCATGGAGCAGATCATGCGGGACGTCTGCGCCGACTTCGAGACCGAACTGGCCGAGTTCAACGGCGAGGCCAACCACGTACACCTGCTGGTGGACTTCCCGCCCAAGATCGCCCTGTTCCGGCTCGTCAACAGCCTCAAGGGCGTCTCCTCCCGCCGGATGCGACAGGAGTTCCCCGAACTGGCCCGCCACTACTACCGAGCGAACAAGCTGTGGTCGGGCTCCTACT
Source organism: Microbispora sp. H10670 (assembly GCF_014161385.1). Classification (NCBI taxonomy): domain Bacteria; kingdom Bacillati; phylum Actinomycetota; class Actinomycetes; order Streptosporangiales; family Streptosporangiaceae; genus Microbispora; species Microbispora sp. H10670. The sequence continues at coordinate 26,475 of NZ_JABBWW010000027.1, forward strand.
TCGCGGGAAGCGTGGACGGCACACCGATCAGCGTCCTGCACCAGTACATTGAGCAGCAGAACCGCCCCGTCTGAGCCCTCCTGGACGCCGATCCGCCTTGGCCGCGGATCGGCTTTTCCTGCCCGGCTACGCAAGCAAGTCCGCTCCACCCCCGGCCTGAAGGCCGAAGCACTGCGGACCAATCCGGTAGCCCGGCCGGCCCGGCGGCACCCGCGCCGGGCCGGCCGTCACGCGGGCCCGCTCACGATCGGGGCGGCCGCGCCATCGTCCGTTCGGGTTCGAGACCCAGCCCGTCGCCCCCGGCGAGCATGTCATCGCAGACCCGGTGGAAGTGGGTGATCAGACACTCGCGTTCGTTGAAGATGTTCTGCCGGTACGCCGACGACCAGGCGACGGCCGCGACGTTGACCCATTCGTCGACGTCCTGCTGCACCACGGCCTTGATGCCCTCCCAGAGCATCTCCGCGAGGTCCTGGTAGTCCTCGTCGTCCGTGTCGTACTGCAGTTCCCACGCCTCGAAGCGGGTCCTGTTCACGCCGAGCGGCACCGAGCGGAAAAGCTGGGTGTGCACGTTGTGGCAGTTGAAGACCGCGCTGGGGAACAGGTTGTAGTTGCAGATCGCGAGGGAGGTGTGGTCGAGCGTCCGCCGTAGCTCCTCCAGCACGCCCATCAACGGCACGACCATCATGCCGTTGCGCCCGAAGACGTCCATCGTCGCCTGCCGGGCGTCCTTCACGTCGGCGGCGGGGATCTGGTGCAGCGCCTGCGCGTGGTAGAACTCGCTGAAGGCGTCGATGACGACCTTCCAGTTGACGTCGACCTCCCATTCGACCTTCTCGACGAGCTTCATGTCCTCCATGCGGAAGGCGCCGAGGTCGCCGGCGAGCTCCGGGCCGATCCAGTCGAGCAGCGGCCCCGCCACGCCCGGCCCGGCCAGGACCGCCCACACCCAGCCGCCCCATTCGTCGAGTTCGACGGCGGGGGAGCACAGGCCGTCCAGAGTGGCGCGGTCGAAGTCGGGCCGATCCGGAACGCCGATCACCCTGCCCTCGACGTCGTAGGCCCAGTTGTGCCAGCGGCAGGTGAACCGGCGTGCCCCGACGCCGTTCTCGACCACGATCCGGGTGCCGCGATGCTGGCAGACGTTGTGGAAGCCGGCCAGCCCGCCGTCCTTGCGCCGGGTGACGACGATGCTCTCCCCGTGGCCCTCCCACACGTGGTGGTCACCGGGACCGGGGATCTCGCTGGAACGGCAGATGATCTGCCAGCTCCGGTTGAGGACCCGGAGCCGTTCCTGCTCGAAGCGCTCGGGGTCCCGGTAGACGTCGGCGTCGAGCGTCGACGGCCCGATCGGCGGCACGTTCGGGATCCCCGGGCCGAAGCGGGCGGGCAGATCGCCGCGGGTGGGTTTGAAGACCACAGTCGGACCTCCGTCGGTCTGAGCACGATGCCCGGCGTCGGATTCACCGGGGATGCGACCGGATCATGCGCACTCGCGCGGGCGGGGTCCAGGCAGAACCGATGGCGACTATCCGAAGTGACCGGCCAGAGCCCGTTATCCGGCGTTTTCTGCCGATCCGCAATGTGTAACACGTTTCGCCGCTAATTCTGCCTGGACCCTGTCCCCGGCGCAGCCAGAGGATGCGCAGGCAGCGTGATTCCGTCGTGAGCCGACAGACGGGGCGGGGCTCCGGCGCGATCCGAGATCTGCGCGCGGGGGGACGAGGGGAGAGTTGTCCGTGGGCGCCGAAAACGAGGAGAGACTGCGCGGCTACCTCAAGCGCGTGACAGCGGAACTGCTGGAGACCAGGGAGCGTCTCGCGGAGGCGGAGGGGAGCCACGCGGAGCCGATCGCGATCGTGGGCATGGCCTGCCGGTTCCCCGGTGACGTCCGCTCGCCCGAGGACCTCTGGCGGCTGGTCGAGAACGGGGACAGCGGCGTCACCGGGTTCCCCGAGGACCGCGGCTGGAACCTCGCCGCGCTGGGTCCCGACAGCGAGGACCCGGCGTCGCGGTGCGCTTCGCGGCACGGCGCCTTCCTCCACGACGCCGCCTGCTTCGACGCCGAGTTCTTCGAGATCTCGCCGCGCGAGGCGGTGGCGATGGACCCGCAGCACCGCCTGCTGCTGGAGATCGTCTGGGAGGCGCTCGAACGGGCGGGCATCCCGCCCGAGTCGCTGGGCGGCAGCGCCACCGGCGTCTACGTCGGCATGATGGCCGGCGACTACGCGATCCCGATGGCCACGTCGAGCCGGGGGACACCCGGACTCGGCGGGTTCCTCGTCAACGGCAACACGAACGCCATCGCGTCGGGGCGGATCGCGTACACGTTCAACCTGCGGGGTCCCGCGGTCACGATCGACACGGCGTGCTCGTCCGGGCTGGTCGCCCTGCACGACGCGTGTCACGCGCTGCGCCGGGGCGAAATCTCGGTGGCGCTGGCCGGGGGCGTCGCGGTGATGTCGACGCCCGCACTGCTGGTCGAGTTCACCCGCCAGGGCGGGCTCGCCGCGGACGGCCGCTGCAAGGCGTTCGCCGCCGCCGCGGACGGGACCTCCTTCGCCGAAGGCGTGGGGATGCTCGTCCTGGAGCGGCTGTCGGACGCCCGCCGCGCCGGTCACGAGGTCCTGGCCGTCGTACGCGGCAGCGCGGTGAACCAGGACGGCGCGTCCAACGGACTGACCGCGCCGAACGGAGCCGCCCAGCAGCAGGTGATCCGGCAGGCGCTGGCCGCCGCCGGGCTGGCGCCGTCGGACGTGGACATGGTGGAGGCGCACGGGACGGGCACGCGTCTCGGCGACCCCATCGAGGCCCAGGCGCTGCTGGCCACGTACGGCCGGAACCGGGAACGTCCGCTGTATCTGGGCTCGGTGAAGTCGAACATCGGCCACACCCAGGCCGCCGCGGGCATCGCCGGGGTGATCAAGACGGTCATGGCCATGCGCAACGGCGTCATGCCGCCGAGCATCGGGATCGACGAGCCCACCCCCCACGTCGACTGGTCCGCGGGCGACGTCAGGTTGCTGACCGAGACGACGCCGTGGCCGTCGACGGGCGGGCCGCGCCGGGCCGGAGTCTCGTCCTTCAGCATCAGCGGCACCAACGCGCACGCGCTGATCGAGCAGGCGCCCGCCGGGGACGCGGGGGACGCCGGTGACGAAGAGCCCGGTGTGCGTCCGCCCGCGGGCCTGCCCGCCGTCGCGTGGCCGCTGTCGGCCAAGTCGCGCCCGGCGCTGCGCGCCATGGCGGCGGGACTGCTCGCGAGCCTCGACGCGGAGCCGGAGGTCGCCGACGCCGACGTCGGCCTGTCCCTCGCCGCCGGGCGCGCCACCCTGAGGCATCGCGCCGTCGTCGTCGGCTCCGGCCGGAAGGACCTGCGTACGGGCCTGGAGGCACTGGTTGCCGGGGAGCCCGCGGACACCCTCGTGGAGGGCTCCGCGACGACGACGAACCCGGGCCCGGTCTTCGTGTTCCCGGGTCAGGGGCAGCAGTGGGCGGGGATGGCGGCGCGGTTGCTGGTGGAGTCGCCGGTGTTTGCGGCGCGGGTGGGGGAGTGTGTGGCGGCGTTCGAGCCGTTGGTGGATTTCTCGTTGCTGGAGGTGCTGCGCAGCGGTCCCGGTAGTGGTTCCGGTGGGGGTGTGGGTGGGGGTGCCCGTGGCTTGTTGGAGCGGGACGAGGTGGTGCAGGCGGCGTTGTTCTCGGTGATGGTGTCGCTGGCGGAGGTGTGGCGGTCGGTGGGGGTGGTGCCGTCGGCGGTGGTGGGGCATTCGCAGGGGGAGATCGCGGCGGCGTGTGTGGCGGGGGCGTTGAGTTTGGGGGATGCGGCGCGGTTGGTGGTGGCGCGGGGCGGTCCGATCCGGCGGGTGCTGGCGGGTCGTGGGGGGATGGTGTCGGTGGGGTGCTCGGCGGGGGAGGCCGAGGCGTTGGTGGGGCGGTGGGGTGGGCGGTTGGTGGTGGCTGCGGTGAACGGGCCGCGGTCGTGTGCGGTGTCGGGGGAGTTGGCGGCGCTGGCGGAGTTGACCGCGTGGTGTGAGGGGTCGGGGGTGCGGGTGTCGCGGGTGGCGATCGAGTATGCGTCGCATTCGCCGCAGGTGGAGGCGGTGCGGGAGGACTTGGCCGGGGCTTTGGCCTTTGTGGAGCCGCGTGTGTGTGGGGTGGGGGTGTATTCGACGGTGACCGGGGGGTTGGTGGGTGGGGAGGAGTTGGGTGGGGGGTATTGGTTTGAGAATTTGCGGCGGCCGGTGGATTTCGCGGGTGCGGTGGGGTCGTTGCTGGGTGATGGTTACCGGTTGTTCGTGGAGTGTGGGGCGCATCCGGTGCTGGGGTTGGGGTTGCGGGGGGTTGTCGAGGAGGCGGGTGTCGAGGCGGGGGTGGTCGGCTCGTTGCGCCGGGGTGATGGTGGTTTCGCTCGGTTTGTGGCGTCGGCGGCCGAGGCGTACACCCACGGCGCCACCGTCGACTGGACCGCCCTCTACGCCGGGACCACGGCCAGGCGCGTCTCCCTGCCCACCTATCCCTTCCAGCACGGCAGGTACTGGGTCGACGCTCCTGCCCGGCGGGAAGGGGACGCCGCGGGGCTCGGTCTGTCCGAGCCCGGCCACCCGCTGCTCGACGCCGCCGTCGACCTCGCGGGCGACGGGGGTGGCGGGGGTGAGGTGTTCGTCGGGCGTGTCTCACCCGCCCTTCACGACTGGATCCCCGACCACGCGGTGGCCGGCACGGTCCTGCTGCCGGGTACGGCGCTGGTCGAACTGGCCGCGCACGCGGCGGCCCGCGCCGGGCTCGGCGGCGTCGAGGAACTGACCCTGCACGCGCCCGTCGTCGTCCCCGCCGAAGGGGACCTGACCGTGCAGATGGTCGTGGGACCCGACGACGGCACGGGCCGGCGGTCCCTGGCCCTGCACTCGCGGCCCGCCGGCGACGAGACCGGTGACGCCGCCGCCGACGGGCCGTGGACCCGGCATGCGGAAGGCGCCCTGCTGGCCGGCGCGCCCGGCGACCCGGACGCGCCGGAGTGGGACGACCTGCGGGGCTCCTGGCCTCCGTCGGGCTCCTCGGTGGTCGACGTCACCGGGGTGTACGACCGTCTGGACGACAGCGGATTCCACTACGGCCCGGCCTTCCGGGGGCTGCGCGGCGTGTGGCGGCGCGGCGATGTGCTGTTCGCCGAGGTGGCGCTGCCCGAGGCCGCCCAGGCCGCCCCGCAGGGGTACGGCGTCCACCCCGCGCTGTTCGACGCCGCGCTGCACGCGATGCCGGCCGGCCAGATGGCGACGGGGGAACAGGCCGGGGACAGGGCCGGAGAACAGGCCGGGGAGCTGCGGGTGCCGTTCGCCTGGCACGGCGTCGCGGTGCACGCCGCCGGGTCCGGCACCCTGCGGGTCCGTTTCTCCCGTACGGGTGACCAGAGCGTGGCCATGCTCGCCGCCGACGAGACCGGCGCGCCCGTCCTGACCGTCGAGTCCCTGGTGACCCGCCCGATCACGGCCGAACAGCTGCAGGCGGCGCGGGCCCCTCACCGCGAGTCGCTCTTCCGCCTCGACTGGCCGGCCCTCCAGCCGCTGCCCGCCCAGCGCGTACGGGCGGAGCGGTGCGGGGTGCTCGGCGGCGGACCCGCCCCCTGGGCGGCGCACCACTACCCGCACCCGGCGACGCCGTCCGACGCACTGGCCGACGGAGCAAGCAGTGCGGCAGACGCACCGAGAGATTCGCCGGCCGAATCGGTGACGGACGCATCGGCTGAACCGTCTGCCGGCATACCGGGTGACGCGCTGGGCAGCGTGTCGGTCGCCAAGTCGGGCGACGCTCTGGCGGATGCTCGGACCGGCTCAGCGGCCGGTGGGTTGGCAGGCGCACTCGATGGATTGACGGAGTCCGGTGCTTCCGTGCCGGAGTACGTCGTGGTGCCGCTTCCCGAGCCCGCTCCGGGGGCTCCAGGGGGCGTCGCCGGAGCGGTCCGGTCGTCCGTCGGCGAGGTGCTCGCCCTGGTCCGGCGCTGGCTGGCCGACGAGCGGTTCGCCGCCTCCCGGCTGGTCATCCTGACCCGCGACGCGGTGGCGCCGGAGGGCGGCGGCCTTCCGGACCTGGCCGCCGCGTCGGTCTGGGGCCTGATCCGGTCGGCCCAGTCCGAGCACCCCGGCAGGCTGACGCTGGTGGACACGGACCGGACGGCCCGGTCCGCCGACGCGCTGCCCACCGCGCTGGCGTCCGGCGAACCACAGGTGGTGATCCGGGAGGGCGTGATCCGGGTGGGCCGGCTCGTCCGGGCCGATGTTCAAGCCGACGTCCGGTCGGACGCGGCGGCGGGGCGGCCGGCCGGGCCCGCCGGGGGAACCGTACTTATTACCGGAGGGCTCGGCACGCTGGGCGGCCTGCTGGCCCGGCACCTGGTCACCGCGCGGGGAGCGAGGCGGCTCCTGCTGCTGGGCCGCAGAGGCGGCGAGACGCCGGGCGCGGACCGGCTCGTCGAGGAGCTGACCGCGCTCGGGGCGAGCGTGACCGTGGCCCGGTGCGACGCGGCCGACCGCGCGGCGCTCGCGGACGTGCTGGCCGGCATCCCCGCCGAGCACCCGCTCACGACGGTGATCCACGCGGCGGGCCGCACCGACGACTGCGTCGTCTCGGCGCTGACGCCGGAGCGCCTGGACCGGGTGCTGCGGCCCAAGGTCGACGCGGTGGTCAACCTGCACGAGCTGACCCTCGGCCACGAGCTGCGCGAATTCGTGTCGTTCTCGTCGGTGTCCGGCGTTCTCGGCGGGGCCGGGCAGGCGAACTACGCCGCCGCCAACGCCTTCCTCGACGCCTTCGCCGAGTATCGCCGGGGCCTCGGCCTGCCGGGGCTGTCCCTCGCCTGGGGCCAGTGGGCGCAGCCCAGCGGCATGACCGGCGCGCTGGACGAGACCGAGCTCAGGCGGCTCGCCGCCGCGGGAGTCGTCGCGATGTCGTCGGAGGAGGCCCTGGCGCTGTTCGACGCCGCGAGCACAGCCGCGAGCACAGCCGGAAGCGCCTGCCTGGTGCCGGCCCGCGTCGACTTCCCGGCGCTGCGCTCCATCGCGCGGGCGGGTCAGCTGCCGCCCGTCCTGCGCTCGCTCGTGCGTACGCCTGTCCGGGAGCCGAGGCAGGCACAGGGCACCCGGGGACAGGGCACCCGGGAACAGGGCGCGCCCGACTCCGCGTCCTGGCGCCGCGAGCTGGCCGCTCTGCCCGAGGCGGACCGGCCGGGCAGGCTCGTCGACCTGATCCGCGTCAAGGCGGCCCTGGTGCTGGGCCACCCCGAGTCCGCCGCCGGGGCGATCGACGCCGACGGCGCGTTCAAGGAGCTCGGCTTCGACTCGCTCACGGTCGTCGAGCTGCGCAACCGGCTGGCCGAGGTGACCGGCCTGCGCCTGCCGGCGACCCTGGTCTTCGACTACCCGACCCCCGCCGCGCTCGCGGCACACCTGCTGTCCGAACTGGCGCTGGACGCGACTCCGGACACGGGCACGGCCGCCGGCACGACGCCGGACGGCAGCGGCGAGGACGCGGTGAACGCCGCCGTCGAACACCTGCGCCAGGTGGTGGCCGCGCACCCGCTGGACGACACCGCACGCGGGCACCTGGCGACCCGGCTGGGCGGTCTGCTGCGCGAATGGGCCGCCCCGCCCGCGGAACCGGCCGCCCGGCTGGAGTCCGCGAGCCCGGACGAGCTCTTCGCCCTGCTCGACCAGCAGTTCAACGGCCGCTGACGTACGGCGCCCGCCCACACGAACTCACGGAGGGTACACGCAGTGGTGGACACATCTTCCGCCTCGGTCGTCGAGGCGCTGAGGACCTCTCTGCTGGAGAACGAACGGCTTCGGATGCGCAACCGGCAGCTCGCCGCGGCATCCCGGGAGCCGCTGGCGGTGGTCGGGATGGCGTGCAGGCTGCCCGGCGGCGTCCGCACCCCGGCGGACCTGTGGCGCCTGGTCACCGACGGCGAGGACGCCATCGGGCGGTTCCCCGAGGACCGCGGCTGGGACATGGAGACGCTCTATCACCCCGATCCGGACCACCCGGGCAGCTCGTACGTCCGGGAGGGCGGGTTCCTCTACGACGCGGCGGACTTCGACGCGGCCTTCTTCGGCATCTCGCCCCGCGAGGCCCTGGCGACCGACCCCCAGCAGCGGTTGCTGCTGGAGTGTTCCTGGGAGGCGCTGGAGAACGCCGGGATCGACCCGAAGTCGCTCGCGGGCAGCCGCTCCGGCGTCTTCATGGGGCTGATGTACCACGACTACGTGGGCAACACGAGTTCCGGCAGCATGGTCTCGGGCCGGATCTCCTACACCTTCGGGCTGGAGGGCCCGGCGATGACCGTGGACACCGCGTGCTCGTCGTCGCTGGTGGCCCTGCACTCGGCCATGACGGCGCTGCGCCAGGGGGAGTGCTCGCTGGCCCTGGTCGGCGGCGCCACCGTGATGGCCGGCTCCTTCTCCTTCGTCCAGTTCTCGCAGCAGCGGGTGGCCGCCCCCGACGGCCGGTGCAAGCCCTTCTCGGCGGCGGCGGACGGCTCCGGCTGGTCCGAGGGCGCCGTCGTGGTCGCGGTGGAGCGGCTCGCCGACGCCCAGCGGCTGGGGCACCGGGTCCTCGCGGTGCTGCGCGGCTCGGCGGTCAACCAGGACGGCGCGAGCAGCCGCCTCACCGCCCCCAACGGGCCGTCGCAGCAGCGGCTGATCCACCAGGCGCTGGAGAACGCGGGGCTGTCCGCCGCCGAGATCGACGTCGTGGAGGCGCACGGCACCGGCACCAGGCTGGGCGACCCGATCGAGGCGCAGGCGCTGCTCGCGACGTACGGCCAGGAACGGCCGGCGGGCCGGCCCCTGCTGCTCGGCGCGCTGAAGTCCAACATCGGCCACACCCAGGCCGCGGCCGGCGTCGCCGGCCTGATCAAGATGGTGCTGGCGCTGCGGCACGGCCTGGTGCCGGGCACCCTGCACGTGGACGCGCCCACCCCGCAGGTCGACTGGACGACCGGGGCCGTGGAGCTCGTGACCGAGACCCGGCCGTGGCCGCGCACCGGCCGCCCGCGCCGGGCCGCGGTGTCGTCGTTCGGCCTGAGCGGGACCAACGCGCACATCATCGTGGAGGAGCCGCCCGAGCCGGCCGCCGCGGACGAGCCCGTCCCCGCGCCGGACGGGCCGCTGCCCTGGGTGGTGTCGGGCCGGTCCGCCGCCGCGCTGCGGGCGCAGGCGGCCACGCTGGCGGCGTTCGCGGAGTCCCGCCCGGACGTCCGGCCGTACGACGTGGGCCGGGCCCTGACCACGCGGTCGGCCTTCGAGCACCGGGCCGTCGTGGTCGGACGCGGCCGTGAGGAGTTCCTCGACGGCCTGGCGGCGGTGGCCGCCGGCGCCGACGCCGCCGGAGTGGTGCGGGGCGCGGCACGCGCCACCGGCCGCACCGTGTTCGTGTTCCCGGGGCACGGCTCCCACTGGGCGGGGATGGGCGCCGGCCTGCTGGACACCGAGCCCGCCTTCACGGCGGAGATGACCGCCTGCGACGCGGCGCTGCGCGAACACGTCGAATGGTCGCTGCTCGACCTGCTGCGCGGCGCTCCGGGGGCGCCGGCGCTGGAGGGAGAGGACGTCGTCCAGCCCGTGGTCTTCGCCGTCATGGTGTCGCTCGCCGCGGTGTGGCGCTCCTACGGCGTCGAACCGGCCGCGGTGCTCGGGCACAGCCAGGGCGAGATCGCCGCCGCGTACGTCGCGGGCGCCCTCAGTCTGGAGGACGCGGTACGCGTCGTGGTGCTGCGCAGCCGCGCGATCGCCCGGAGCATGACCGGGCGCGGCGCGATGGCGGTGGTGTCGGCCGCCGGCGACGTGGTCCGCGACCTCCTCGGGCCCTGGGAGGGCCGGCTGGTCGTCGCCGCCGTCAACGGCCCGGCGTCCACCGTCGTGTCCGGGGACGGCGACGCCGTCGGCGAACTGCTCGCCCGCTGCGAGGCCGACGGACTGCGCGCCCGCCGGACGTCGGTCACCTACGCCTCCCACTCGCCGCAGATGGACGCGCTCAGGGACGAGCTGCTCGCGGACCTCGCCCCCGTACGACCGAGGCGGTCCGCCGTCCCGCTGTTCTCGACCCTGACCGGAGACTGGGCCGACACCGCGCGGATGGACGCCGGCTACTGGTTCCGCGCCCTGCGGGAGCAGGTCCTGTTCGCCCCCGCCGTCGAGGCGCTCGCGGCGCAGGGCTTCGACTGCTTCCTTGAGATCAGCGCGCACTCGGTCCTGGTGCCCGACCTGCAGCAGGCGCTGGAGGCCGGCGGCCGGCCGTTCTGCGTGGCCGGGACGCTGCGCCGCGGCCACGGCGACCGGAGCCAGTTGCTCGCGTCGCTGGGCGCGGCGTACTGCGGCGGAGTCGCGGTCGACTGGCGGGTGGCCTTCCCCCAGGAACCCGGGGGAGCAGGGGGAGCCGCCGACCTGCCGACGTACGCCTTCCAGCGCCGGCGGTTCTGGCTGAACACCGGCACGCCGGGCGGCGGGGAGAGCGAGCTGCTCGCGGCTCTGCCGTACGACGAGGACGACCACGACGACGTCCGCGAACGGCTGCTGTCCACGACGGGCGACAAGCGGGAGCGGGTCGCGCTCGAACTGGTCGTCGGCGCGATCGCCGGCGTGCTCGGGCACCACTCGACCGAGGAGATCCCCGCCGACGCCGACCTCCTGCGCCTGGGCTTCGACTCGCTGACCGCCCTGGAGCTGCGCAACCGGCTGAACCGGGCGACCGGGCTGGTCCTGCCGGTGAGCATGGCGTTCGACCACCCCACCCCGGTCGCCCTCGCCCGGTTCGTCGTCGCCGAGCTCGCCGCCACCACGGGAGCCGCCGGGGCGGAGGACGGCCCCGGCCTGCTGCGGATCGCGGCCGACCGCCGCCGGGGAGCAGTGGCGGACCACCCGATCCCGTTGTCGTACGCGCAGCAGCGCCTGTGGTCGCTGGAGCAGCTCGTGCCGGACAGCGCGGCGTACAACCTGACGCTGTCGGTCGGGGTGAGCGGGGAGCTGCTGCCGGAGGCGATGGAGAAGGCCGTCAACGAGGTCGTCAGGCGGCACGAGATCCTGCGCACCCGGTTCCCCAGCCCCGGCGGGAAGGCCCGGCAGGAGATCCTGCCGGAGCTGACGATCAGCGTGCCGCTCGTCGACCTGACGGCGTCCGCGGATCCGGAGGCGGAGTACGCGCGGATCGCCGGCGAGGTGGCGCGGCGGCCCTACGACCTCGCCGAGGCGCCGCTGCTGCGGGTGACGCTGTTCCGGTTCGGGCCGCTCGACCACCGGATGCTGCTCGGCATGCACCACATCGTGGCCGACGTGTGGTCGGGCGGGGTGTTCGGGACGGAGCTGACCGCCGCCTACGAGGCCTACGTGAGCGGCCGCGACCCGGAGCTGCCGGAGCTCGCGGTGCAGTACGCCGACTACGCCCTCTGGGAGCGCGAGCGCTTCGCGGGCGAGGGGCTGGCCGCCCGGCTGGAGAGCTGGCGGCGGGCGCTCGGCGGTGATCCCACCGGAGTCGAGCTGCTGCCCGACAGGCCCCGGCCGGCCGCCCAGCGCTTCCGCGGCGGCAGCATGAGCTTCGAGCTCGGCGCGGAGCTGACCGGCAGGCTGCGGTCGCTCAGCGGCGAGCGCGGCGTCACCCTCTTCACGACCATGCTGGCCGCGCTCAAGGCCGCGCTCTACCGGTACGCCGGCGACACCGGGAACACGGGCGACGTGGTGATCGGGACCGCGATGGCCAACCGGAACGACGACGCGGTGCAGGAGCTCATCGGGTTCTTCGTCAACATGGTCGTGCTCAAGACCCACGTCGGCGACGACCCCACCGTGGCGGAGCTGGTCGACCGGGTCGGCGAGACGGTCAGGCACGGCTACGACCACCAGGACGTCCCGTACGACGCGGTGGTCGCCGAGCTCGCCCCGAACCGGGGACTCACCGCGAACGCGCTGTTCCAGGTCGTCTTCGACATGAAGCGGCACCGGGCCGGCGCGGGGCGGGACGACCTGGCGGACATCGTCGAGGTGCACAACGACACCAGCAAGTTCGACCTGGAGGTGTCGGTGACCGAGATGTCCGACACGCTGCTGGTCGACGCCGAGTACAACAGCGAGATCTTCGACCACGACACGATCGAGCGGTTCCTCGCGGGCTACCAGGTGCTCCTGGACGCGTTCGCCGACCGGCTCGACCTGCGGGTGTCCGAACTGCCCGTGCTGCCGGCCTCGGCCGAGCGGGAGATCCTCCTCGACTGGAACGACACCGAGCGCGTCTACCCCGGCGAGCGCGTCCGGTGCCTGCACACGCTGATCGAGGAGACCGCCGACGAGCGGCCGGACGCGATCGCGCTGACCTTCGAGGGCGAGCACCTCACCTACGCCGAACTCGACCGCCGCGCGAACCGGGTGGCGCACCGGCTGCGGAGCATGGGAGTGCGCCCCGACCAGCCGGTCGGCATCTGCGCCGAACGCTCCCTGGAGATGGTGGTCGGCCTGCTGGCGATCCTCAAGGCGGGCGGCGCGTACGTGCCGATCGACCCGACGTACCCGCGCGAGCGCGTGGCCTTCATGCTCGCCGACGCGGAACCGGCGATCCTGCTCACGCAGCAGCGGCTGGTGGACGGCCTGCCGGAGCACGGCGCGGTGGTGGTCCCGCTCGATCGGGCCGGGGAGTTCGACGCCGAGCCCGGCTCCCGCCCTGAGAACATCGCGGGGCTGGACGACCTGGCGTACATGATCTACACGTCGGGCTCCACCGGGCGGCCCAAGGCCGCCATGATCACGCATCGCGGGGTGGTCAACCGGCTGCACTGGCAGCAGGACTACTTCCGGCTCACCCCCGACGACCTGGTCCTGCAGAAGACGCCGTTCAGCTTCGACGTGTCGGTGTGGGAGTTCTTCTGGCCTCTCATGATCGGCGCGCGGATGGTGATCGCCCGTCCCGAGGGGCACAAGGACCCCGAGTACCTCGCCGAAACGATCCGTGAGCACGGGATCACCACGCTGCACTTCGTGCCCTCGATGCTGCGGATCTTCCTCCAGCACCCCGGAATCGAGGACTGCCGGTCCGTCACCCGGGTCATCGCCAGCGGCGAGGCGCTGCCCCTCGCCTCGATCCGCTCCCTGTACGAACGCCTGCCCGCCGCGACCCTGTACAACCTGTGGGGGGCCACCGAGTGCTCGGTGGACAGCACCTGCTGGGAGTGCCCGCGCGACCCTGAGACATCCGTGGTGTCGATCGGCACGCCGATCGCCAACACCCAGGTGTACGTCCTCGACCGGAACATGCGGCCGGTGCCGTTCGGCACGCCCGGGGAGGCGTACATCGGCGGCGTCGGGGTGGGGCGCGGCTACTACCGCAGGCCCGAGCTGACCGAGCAGCGTTTCCTGCCGGACCCCTTCCGCTCCGAGCCCGGCGCCCGGCTCTACCGCACCGGCGACCTCGCGCGGTTCCGGCCCGACGGGACGATGGAGTTCCTCGGCCGCACCGACTTCCAGGTGAAGGTGCGGGGGATGCGCATCGAGCCGGGGGAGATCGAGGCGGCCCTGGCCGAGCATCCCGCCGTGCGCGACGTCCTGGTCGTGGCCCGCGACCTCCCGCACGACGCCGAGAGCAAGCAGCTCGTCGCGTACGTGGTCCCCGAGGACGGCTTCGAGGACGGCACGGTCGACTCCGCCGCGCCGTCGGCCGTGGCGGCCTGGCGGGACCTGTTCGACCAGAGCTACCAGCGGGAGGCCGCCGGCGCGGCCGACTTCAACACCATCGGCTGGGACAGCAGCTACACCAGCGAGCGGCTGCCGGACGACGAGATGCGGGTCTGGCGCGACTCAACGGTGGAGCGCATCCTGGCCCTGCGGCCCCGGCGCGTGCTGGAGATCGGCTGCGGCACCGGCATGCTGCTCGCCCGGGTCGCCCCGCACACGACGGCGTACTGGGCGACGGACCTGTCCGGCAAGGCCCTCGACTACGTGCGGGAGCGCCTGGTGCCCGATCTGCCGGACACGGTGGACGTCCGGCTGTTCGAGCGGGAGGCCCAGGACTTCACCGGCCTGGACGGCGAGCGGTTCGACGCCGTGGTGATCAACTCGGTCGTCCAGTACTTCGACAGCCCGGGACACCTCCGGGAGGTGGTCGACAGGGCGCTGGCGTGCCTGCGGCCCGGCGGCGCGCTCTTCCTCGGCGACCTGCGCAGCCTGCCGATGCTCCCGGCCCTCCACGCGGAGATGGAGCTGGCGCGGACCGAGCCGGGGCTCACTGCCGGACGCCTGCGCGAGCGCATCCGCCGGAGGGGGGCGTACGAGCGTGAGCTGCTGCTCGCGCCGGAGTACTTCAGCGCGCTCCGCGAGGAGGTCCCGGCCGTCAGCCGCGTGGAGATGATGCTCAAGCGCGGCGACCACCACAACGAGCTGACCCGGTACCGCTACGACGTCGCCGTCCACGTCGGAGAGCCGGCCGGCGCCCAGCCGCCTCCGGAGACCGTCCCCTGGACGTCGGTGGACGAGGTCCGCGGGCTGCTCACCGGCCGCCGGCCGGACGTGCTGCGGGTCGACGGCGTGCCCAACGCCCGGGTCGCCTCGGTCAACGCCCTCCTCGCCGCGATGGACGGCGCGCCGGCGGACACCCCCGTCGACCGGCTGCCCCGTACGGAGGACCCCTCCGGCGTCGAGCCCGAGGTCTGGTGGCGGCTGGGCGAGGAGCTCGGCTACGAGGTCAACGTCGCGTGGATGGGCGGGGCGGCCGACGGCTCCTACCGGGTGACGCTGCACCGCCCGGAAGCCGGTCATCTCGTCGACTGGACGGACCCGGGTGAACCGGGGCGTCCGGCCGGGCAGTACGTGAACAACCCGCGGCTCGCCGCGCTCAGCCGCTGGCTGAGCGGCGAGGCCGGGAGCTTCCTGCGGGAGAAGGTGCCGGACTTCATGGTGCCCTCGGCCGTCGTCGCCATCGCCGAGTTCCCGGTCAGCGCCAACGGAAAGCTCGACCGCGACGCGCTGCCGCCGCCGGAGCTGGGCGTCGAGCCGGAGCAGGGCGTCGTCGCCCCCCGCACCGAGACGGAGCGGCGGATCGCGGACATCTGGAAGGAGGTGCTCGGGGTTCACGAGGTGAGCGTCGACCGGGGCTTCTTCGCGATGGGCGGCGACTCGCTGCTCGGCATCCAGATGGTCAGCCGGGCCAAGGCCATCGGCCTGGCGCTCAGCCCGCAGGACGTCTTCCAGAGCCACACCATCGCCGACCTGGCGGCCCTGGCCGAGTCACGCGGCCGGGTGGACGTCGCGAGCGCCGGCCAGCGGGACCAGCGGGTGCTGGAGTGGGCGCGGTCGCGCCACCCCGGCGCCGAGGACGCCTACCCGGTGACCGGCATGCAGCGGTACATGCTCGACCGGATCCGGCAGCGTCCGGGATCCGGCGTCTACGTCACGCAGCAGTCCTTCCGCCTCTCCGGCCAGGACTTCGACCCGGTCGCGCTGGAGCGGGCCTGGCAGCACACCGTCGACCGGTTCCCCAACCTGCGCTCGGCCTACGTCCAGGACGAGGCCGGCGAGTGGGTCCAGGTCGTTCAGCGGGACGTGCGGCTGCGGATCGAGACGCACGACCTCCGGGGCCTGCGGCCCGTCGAGCAGGAGCGGCGGCGGCACGCCCACCTCGAGGCGGCGCGGCGCCGCGGGTTCACCGGCCCGCCGCCGCAGGTGCGGCTGCTCCTGTTCCGGATCGAGGACGACGTCTACGACTACGACCACTTCTTCTGCATGGCCGCCCAGGACGGCTGGAGCTACCAGATCATGATGCCGGTCCTCCTCGCCGCCTACGAGGCGTACCGGTCGGGCGGCGAGCCGGTGGACGAGCCCTTCACCTCGACGTACGGCGACTTCTGCGTCGAGCAGAGCCGCCGGGACATGACGGAGGCGGAGGCGTTCTGGCGGCGTGAGCTCGGGGCCCTGCCGTCCGCGGGGCCGTCCGGGGTGCCGTCCATCACGCTGCCGGCCGCGGAACGGCCGGCCGACCACGTGACGCCGCTGCTGCAGGAGAGCGTGACGGTCCCGCCGGAGGTGGCGAACGGGCTCCTGGAACTGTCCAGGGCACACGGCTTCAGCATCAACAGCGTGCTGCACGGCGCGTGGGCCGTCATGCTCAGCGCCATCACCGGCTCGCGGGACGTGGTGTGCGGCGCGGTCTTCTCCGGGCGGGGCAGCACGTCGGTCGAGGTGGACCGGGCGACCGGGCTGATGTTCAACATCCTCCCCCTGGTGGCCAGGGTGGACCCCGACGCGCCGATGCTGCCGTGGCTGGCGGAGATGCAGGAGAAGATCTCCGAGATCACCGACCACGAGTACGTGCCGCCCGCGGCGCTGTACGGGATCACCGGCGCGCCCACCGGGGAACCGCTCTTCGAGAGCTACCTCGTCAGCGAGAACCTGCCGAAGCTGACCGAGAACCTGCTGCGGTTCATGTCGGTCCTCGGGGCGATGCCGGCCCAGGTCCTGGCCCAGACGGACCACCCGCTCCGGGTCGAGAGCGCGATCTCGGGGGACTTCATGCAGATCTCCCTCAACCACCTGTCCGGCTACTTCCCCGAGGGTGCCCCCGCCCGCTGGCTCGCGGCGTACGTACGGATTCTGGCGGCCGTCGCCGCGGACCCGGGAGGCCGCATCGGGGATTACCTCCCCGGCCCGTCCGCGGTCCGGACCGGCGGCAATTGATCTCAGGAATCGGCGGGCGATCCGCGGGGTCGCCGGGCGCGCAGGACGAAACGGAGGCTTCACCCATGAGCGTGGTGACCGGATCAATCATCATCGACGCCGACCCGGAGGCGGTCCTCGCCATACTGCTGGACCTCGCCGACTACCCCTCCTGGCAGCCCGGCGTCGAGCGGGTCGACATCGAGGACACCGACGAGCGGGGACGTCCCCGGCAGGCCACCTGGCACGCCAAGGCCATGGGGCTGCGGGCGACACATTCCCTTCGTTATGAGTATCCGGCGGACGGCTGTTTCGAATACCACCTCGTCGGCAGCGAGGTGATGACGCGGTTCGATTTCAGTTGCACCGTCACGGGGGACGGCGGGGGAAAGAGCGAGGTGAGCGTCTCGCAGGAATTGGGCATCAAATGGGCAATGCCGGAGGCCATTCTGAACAAGAATGCGCGGAAGGGGATCGGCAAAATGCTGGACGCGCTCAAGCGGAAGGCGGAGCAGGACCACCCCCGGTGATTTGACGGCCCCGGGTTCCCCCGCCGGTACGGCGTTCCCGCCCTACCGGCGGTCGGGCCTCGCGAGTTCCCCCGCCGCAATGACCGGCATTTAAAACGGTCCAATGCGGGACGGCCGCGCCCGGCCGCGCCGCTCCAATTCCCGACAGTCGCAATTGACTCCTACAAGATCGGCTGTGTACTGTTGGGGAAACGCGAGTTTTCCAGTTGATGTGTGAAATCTCAACTAAAACTCTGCGCGGGGAGTTTCTGGCTGTGGATCAGCACCGGGGGAAAGGTGGCTGTGGAATGGGGTTACTTGACGACTTGGAGAGCCATAACGAGCTCGCGGCGCTGCTGCGAGCACTGCGAGAGGAAGCCTGCCTGACTCAGGAGGAGCTGGCGGAGCGGTCGGGGGTCAGTGTCCGCGCGATCTCCGACCTGGAACGGGGGCGGACGAAGAGACCTCACCGTAAGTCGGTCAGCCTCCTGGCGGAGGCCCTGATGCTGGAGGCCGACGCGTCGGAGAGGTTCCGGCAGGTGGCCCGGCGGCAGGCCGCCGGCGCTCCGGCCACGCCTGCGCGCCCGCACATCGCCGTCGGGACCCCTCCCGTCGGGGAGTGCCCGCCGAAGGGTGTGTCACAGCCCGCCACGGCAGAGCTGATCGAGTGGATGTACCAGGTCCTGGTCGAGCAGCCGACCCGCCAGCGCGGCCGGGACGAAGTGGGGTCGTCCGGGCCGAGGGTGGTGCAGCTCGTCGGCGGCTCGGGCGTCGACAAGGCCGCGGTCATCGTGCAGGCGTCGGCCCGTTTCCGGAAGTACTTTCCGGACGGCCAGTTCTACGTCAACGCCGAGGGGGGCGCGCGCGGGCCGGCCGGGCTGGTCAGCTCCCTCTCCCGGGTGTTCGGCGTCGGCAGCCGGCATCCCGGCACCCTGGTGGACCAGACGATGACGCTCCAGGCCATGTTCCGCTCGCGCCGGGCCCTGGTGGTCCTGGACAACGTGGCGGACGCGGCGGAGGTGCGCCCCCTGCTCGCGACCGACGGCAACTGCGCGGTGATCGTGATCGCGCAGAACAGGCTCGATCTCTTCGAGGGCGTCTGGACGGTCGGCTTCTGCCCGCGCGACCGTTCGGGCGACACGCAGCCCGTCCTGCTCAGGACGGGCTGATCCGGCCGGCGTCATCCGGGGTCCGGCGGACGGCGTGTGTCAGGCGTCGCCGCCGGGCGTCCAGTTCCGTACGGCCGGGGCGTACCCGGCCGGCTTGTCCCCGACCTTGACGCCGGGGCTGACCAGCCAGCTCTGGTAGCCCGGCGTGAACATCTGGTAGACCGACGGGGGCGGCACGGAACTCGCCTCGTCGAGCCTCGCGCGCAGCTCGGCCGGCAGTTCGAAGCCGAGGGCGGCCACGTTGGCGTCAAGCTGCGCGGCACTGCTCGCGCCGACGATGGCCGCCGCGATCCCGGGCTGGGTGGCGACCCAGTTGAGCGCCACCTGGGCCATCGTCACGCCGAGTTTCCCGGCGACCTCTTCGAGTGTCGCGAGAATCCGCCACTCCCGGTCGGTCCAGGAGTGCCCGGGTGTGCCGTCGCCGCCGAGCCTGCCCTCCCCGGCCAGGCCGCGGTCCGCGGGCCGGTACTTCCCGGTGAGGAAGCCGCCGCCGAGCGGGCTCCACGCGGTGATGCCGAGACCGAGGCTCTGGCCCATGGCGACGTGCTCCAACTCGATCGTCCGGTCGACGAGCGAGTAGGGGAGCTGCAGGCCGACCATCGGCGCGAGGGAGTGCGCCTCGGCCAGGGTCTGCGCTCGCGCCGCGTACCAGCCGGGCACGTCCGACAGGCCCGCGTACCGGATCTTCCCGGCCCTGGTGAGGTCGTCGAAGGTCCGCAGGACCTCCTCGACGGGCGTGACGCGGTCCCAGGTGTGCAGCAGGAACAGGTCGATGTAGTCGGTGCGCAGGCGGCGCAGCGACGCCTCGACCGCTCTGATCATGTGCTTACGGCCGTTGCCGCCCGCGTTCGGGTCTCCGGGGTCGACGCTGTTGGTGAACTTGGTGGTGAGCACCACCCGGTCGCGCACCCCGGCCTCGGCGATGAGGGCGCCGAGGATGGTCTCGCTCTCCCCGGCCGTGTAGAAGTCGGCGGTGTCGACGAAGTTCCCGCCCGCTTCGAGATAGCGGCGGAAGATCGGGCGGGCCTCGTCCTCGGTCCTGCCGTACGCGGCGTGGAAGCCGCCGGTGCCGAAGTTCATCGTGCCCAGGGCGAGCCGGCTGACCCGCAGCCCGGAACGGCCGAGCAGGTAGTAGTGGTCGAGAGACATGGGGAACCCCTTCGTTCGGAAGGACGGCGAGTGTCGGACCGCGCGGTTCCGTCAGCTTGCGCGAGATAAAATGGACCAGCAAGTCCAAAACTCCAGGGAGGCATCGTGCGCACGCTGACCCGCAAGGGGGCCGAGACCCGGCAGCGCATCCTGGAGGGCGCGGCGGCGCTCATCCGTGAGCACGGTGTGGCCGACACCACCCTGGACGACGTGCTGGCCGGCACGGCGACGAGCAAGAGCCAGCTCTTCCACTACTTCCCGGGCGGCCGGGAGGAGCTGCTGCTGGCGGTGGCCCGGCTGGAGGCCGACCGGGTGCTGGAGGACCAGCGGCCCCAGCTCGGCGACCTCACCTCCTGGCCCGCCTGGCAGGCGTGGCGGGACAAGGTCGTCGACCGTTATCGGCGGCAGGGCCGCCTGTGCCCGCTCAACTCCGTCACCTCCCACCTCGGCAGCCGTACGCCCGGCGCCCGGGCGGTCGTCACCGAGCTGATGCGGAGCTGGCAGGCCGAGATCGCGGCGGGCGTGCGGCACATGCGGGACGCCGGGGAGATCGGCCCGGACGTGGACCCGGACCGCACGGCGGCCGCGCTGCTGGCGGGCATCCAGGGCGGCGTGCTGATCCAGATGTCCACCGGCGAGACCACCCATCTGGAGGCCGCCCTGGACATGGGCCTCGCCCACCTCCGCGCAGGTCGGGCTCGGCCTGGTAAGGTGGCAGGCGGTTTGTGACCGGAAGAGGAGACCAGACGTGGCAGGTGACGACGACATCTCCGGGTGATACCGGAGGGTGACGGCCCCGGCAGGCGTGTGACTGACCGCTGTCGGCGTGGCCTCATGTCGTCGTTTCTCCAATTCCCCGTCTCACCGGGCTTGTCCGCACGCCCGGGTCACACACCGAGGTCTCTCCAATGTCTGACGCGTTCATCGTCTGCTCCGGCCTGTCCTTCTCCTGGCCCGACGGCACGCCCGTCTTCACCGGCCTGTCCTGCACCGTCGGCGGCGGCCGTACCGGGCTCGTCGCCCCCAACGGCGCCGGCAAGAGCACGCTGCTCAAGCTGATCGCCGGCGAGCACCGGCCGACCGCAGGCGCCGTCGCCGTCGAGGGCGAGGTCGGCTACCTGCCGCAGAACCTGCCGTTCACCGCCGGCCTGACCGTGGCCGAAGTGCTCGGCATCGCCCCGGTGATCGCCGCCCTGGACGCCATCGAGTCGGGCGACGCGAGCGAGGAGCACTTCACCGCGATCGGCAACGACTGGGACATCGAGGAGCGCACCCGCGCCCAGCTCGACCGGCTCGGCCTCGGCGACCTCGCCTTCGACCGCACGCTGGGCACGCTGAGCGGCGGCCAGGTCGTCTCGCTCGGCCTGGCGGCCCAGCTTCTCCGGCGGCCCGACGTGCTGCTGCTCGACGAGCCGACCAACAACCTCGACCTCGCGGCGCGGCGCAGGCTCTACGACGTGCTCGGCGACTGGACCGGCTGCCTGCTCGTGGTCAGCCATGACCGGGCCCTGCTCGACCGCATGGACCGCATCGCCGAGCTGGAGCAGGGCGAGATCCGCTTCTTCGGCGGCGACTTCACCGCGTACGAGGCGGCCGTACGGGCCGAGCAGGAGGCCGCCGAGCGGACCGTGCGCAGCGCCGAGCAGGAGCTCAAACGGGAGAAGCGGGAGATGCAGCAGGCCCGCGAGCGCGCCGAGCGACGGGCGGGCAACGCCGCCCGCAACCTCAAGAGCGCCGGCCTGCCGCGCATCGTCGCCGGCAACATGAAGCGCGGCGCGCAGGAGGCGGCCGGGCGGGCGGGTCAGATGCACGCCGCCCGCGTCGGCGACGCCAGAGCCAGGCTCGACGAGGCCGAGCGGGCGCTGCGCGACGACCAGCGGATCACACTGGAGTTGCCGGGCACGAACGTGCCCGCCGGGCGCACGGTCTTCCACGGCGAAGGACTGCGGGCCCGTGAACTGTTCGCCGGACCGGGTCTCGACCTGACCATCCGCGGTCCCGAGCGCATCGCGCTGACCGGCCCCAACGGCGCGGGCAAGTCAACCCTGCTGCGTATCGTCGGCGGCGACCTGGCACCTGACGGCGGCACGCTGCGGCGGGCCGACGGCCGGGTCGCCTACCTGTCGCAGCGGCTCGACCTGCTCGACCTCGACCGTACGGTCGCGGAGAACCTGGCGGCCTACGCCCCCGGCATGCCTCCGGCGGAGCGGATGAACCTGCTGGCCCGCTTCCTGTTCCGGGGGACGCGGGCCCACCTGCCGGTTGGCGTGCTGTCGGGCGGCGAACGGCTGCGCGCCACGCTGGCCTGCGTGCTGTGCGCCGAGCCGGCCCCTCAGCTTCTGCTGCTCGACGAGCCGACCAACAACCTCGACCTGGTGAGCGTGGCGCAGCTGGAGAGCGCGCTCGCCGCCTATGAGGGGGCGTTCGTGGTGGTCAGCCACGACGGGCGGTTCCTCGCCGAGATCGGGATCGAGCGGTGGCTGGAGCTCTCCGGCGGCCACCTCCGCGAAACCCGCGGCCCCGCCCCCGCCTGACCCTCCGGGGCGCGGTTCTGTCAAGCCGAGGATGCGGCCGAGGTGGCTGCGGCGAGTTCAGTCGCAGCTGCCGGGGGTGTCGCGATCACCGCCGTTGTCGCGCAGGTGGCCGCGGCGGGCGTCGCGGTCGAAGATGCCGATGATCTCACACGGGCCGCCTTCGGCGCCGATGGCGTGCGGAATCATCGTGGGAAACTCGGCGGCCTGGTTGGTCTCCACACGCAGGCGCCGGTGGCCCAGCATGAGGACCGCGGTGCCGGAGAGTACGACCAGCCATTCCCGGCCGGGGTGGGCGCGCATGCGGGAGGAGTTGTCGGGCGGTGGCTCGGTCATGCGCTGGCGCACGACGCTGATGCCGGGGTCGCCCTTCACCGGCCAGCGCATCAGGCCGTGGGCGCCGTCGATCATCGGGCTGATGACGACGTCGTCGGCGGCGGTCTCGACGAGCTGGTCGAGGGTGGTGTCCAGGGCGCGGGCGAGGGTGACGAGCTGGTCCAGGGCGAGGCGACGCTGACCGTTCTCGATGCGGCTCAGTGAGGACTGGCTGAGATGGGCCCGGGTGGCCAGTTCTTCCAGGGACCAGCCCTGCGCCACCCGCAGGGCGCGGAGGCGTTTGCGTACGAGGCTGTCCAGGTCCCCACTTTCTTGCTCCATGCGCAACATCCTATGCCTACTCAGCAATGGCGGCCTAGGGTCCTGCGCAGCGGGTCCCCAAGCTACCCGGGGCCACGCACCAGGAAGTGAGAGAGGACCACATGAGTACGAACCAGCCCGCACAGGTGGCGGCCGCTGACGGGGACGACGGAGTCGCACTGGATGCGCGTCGGCTGCGCACCGTTCTGATCGCCGTCTCCATCGCGCTGATGGCCGTCATCGCGTCGGTATCCGGACTCAACGTCGCCCAGACGCACCTGGCCGTCGAGTTCGGCGCCTCGCAGAACACGATCTTGTAAATCATCAACATCTACACTCTGGCCCTGGCCGCGCTGCTGCTGCCGCTCGGCGCGATCGGTGACCGGCTGGGCCGCAAGCCCATGCTGGTCGCCGGTCTGAGTGTCTTCGGCATCGCGGGCGTCGCGGCGGGCCTGGCTCCGACGGCCGAGGTGATGCTCGCCGCGCGCGCGGCGAGCGGAATCGGCGCCGCGATGGTCATGCCCATCACTCTCGCCGTCATCACCTCCACCTTCCCCGAGGAGGAACGCGGCACGGCGATCGGTGTGTGGACCGGCGTCGCCGGAGGTGGCGGCGTCCTGGGCATGTTCCTCTCCGCGCTCCTGGTCGACGTCGCCGACTGGCGCTGGCTGTTCGCCCTGCCCGTGGTCCTGGTCGTCGTGGCCCTGGCCATGACGCTGAAGTCGGTCCCCAACTCCCGTGAGAGGTCCGCCCACGGCTTCGACTCCGTCGGCGCACTGGTGTCCATGGCCGCGGTCGCCGGGCTCATCTTCGCCCTGCAGGAGGGTCCCGAGCGTGGTTGGACCGCGCCCGCGACTCTGGTCGGCCTCGCCGCCGGTCTCGTCGCCGCCGTCGGCTTCGTGGCCTGGGAACTACGCCGCCGGGACGCCTCGCTCCTGGACGTGCGCCTGTTCCGTGAGCGTGGTCTGGCAGGTGGCTCGATCACACTGCTGGTGGTCTTCGGCGTCCAGGCGGGCATAGCCGTGGTCCTCTTCCCGTTCCTCCAGGCCGTCCTCGGCTGGTCGGGGCTGCTGTCCACGCTGGCTCTGATGCCCATGGCCGTGACGATGATGGCGAGCTCCGGTCTCGCCCCCAAGCTGGCCGTACGCATCGGCTCCCGTCCGACCATGGCCGCGGGCGTCGCGCTGGGCGGCGCCGGACTCGCTCTCATGGCCGTCTTCGTCTCCGTCGACGGGGGCTACCTGACCATCCTGCCCGGCATGCTCGCCATGGGCGTCGGGATGGGCTTGTCGATGACGCCCTCCACCGAGGCCATCACCGGCTCCCTGCCGCGCGAGAAGCAGGGCGTCGCCTCCGCGCTCAACGACGTCACCCGCGAATTCGGCACCGCCCTCGGCGTCGCCCTGCTCGGCGCGCTGCTGTCCGCCGGCTACCGCGGCGCCATCGACGACAGGCTGGACGGGATCCCTCCGGAGGCCGCGAGGACGGCCCGGGAAGGCATCGCCAACGCCGTCGAGGTGGCCGGCGGCGCCGGCTCGTACGCGGGGAACCTGATCCACGCCGCTCAGCAGTCCTTCGTCGACGGCTGGCAGCAGGCCATGTGGGCAGGCGTCGCCGTCATGGGTGCTCTGTTCGTCTACGTCACCCTGCGCGGCCCGAAGAACCCCGCCTCCACGACGGCCGGAGACACCGGGACCACCGGACCCGTCACCGAACCGCAGTCGGCCGCCCGATGATCGGCATCGCGAGTAGCACCCCGCGTTTCACCCGGCCAGGGCAACGGTCACGCCGTCGGAGAAGACCGAGTCGTGCGGTTCGACCGATTTGAGGGTCAGGTACGCCTGAAGCCCGGCCGAGGCCGGGCGGATCCGCGGTGTCCGCCCGGCCTCGGGATCGATCGGTTCAGGTGGGCCGGGTCATGGGCAGTTGCCGATGTCGCTCTCGGAGGAGGCGAGGACGACGTTGGTCCTGGCCAGGCCGAGGGCGTCGACGGTGACGTGGACCGCGTTGACGGTCAGGCCCTTGTCGGGGGTGGAGAACGGGGTCTGCTCGTTGAGGACGAGCTTGACGACGCCGACGTCCACCGCGGTGTTCGGCTGGATAGTGGTGGGCTCTGCGATGACCACCGTGCTGCCGACCTTGAGGAAGGCGATCGTGGTGGTCCCGGCGGATCCGGCGCAGGTGGTCGTGGAGCTGGAGTTGACGGTCTTGACGGTGATCACCGGGATGCCGGTGATCCCGATGGTGGTGTCGTCGATGGAGGCGGTCGCCACGGATTTGCCGGGGAACTCGGTGGTCGCGACCTTGGCGCACAGGGCGTGCGCACTGATCAGTCCGCTGAGGGTGGCCGTGCAGGGCACCGAGGTGGTGCTGGTCGAGGTGGTGGAGATGTGGCCGGTGTCGGGAACGGGGGCGATGTTGACCAGTTGGAGGCCGGCCAGGGAGGCGGAGGCGGTCAGGCCGTAGGCCCGTCCGGTCAGCCGCTGCGGAGTGACGGTGACCTGTTCGTCGCTGCACGGTGAGGTGACGGAGTTGTTGTCGGCGTCGCCGCTGTAGGTGGCCGTCCACCGATAGGTGCCGGCCGCGCCGATGGTCACGCTGCCGGATGCGGCGGTGCCGCTGCCGGACAGCGTGCCGGTGCGGGTGGCGATGGGCGTCGCGCAGGCGGTGTCGCCGGGACCGTACAGCTTGAATGTGACGGTACCGGTGGGGTGGAACCCGCCGGAGACGGTGGCGGTGTCGGACACGACGCCGCCGGCCGGCACGGACCCCGACGGGGTGGTGGCGATGCCTGGGGTGGCCTTGACGACCACGACCTGTTCGTCGCCGCACGGGGAGGTGGCCGGGTTGTTGGCGTCGTCGCCGCTGTAGGAGGCCACCCAGCGGTAGGTGCCCACCCCGCCCGCGGCGACGTTCCCGGACGCGGCCGTGCCGCTGCCCGACACCGTCCCGGTACGCGTCGCGATGGGCGTCGCGCAGGTGGTGTCGCCGGGCCCGAACAACTGGAACGTGACGGTGCCCGTCGGGTGGTACCCGCCGGTCAGCGTCGCGGTGTCAGAGACGTTCCCGCCCGCGGGCGCCTCGCCCGATGGCGTCGTGGCGATCGACGGGGTCGCCTTCGGGACGTGCTCGGTGATCGTTTCAGTGAAGCCCGGTGACAGGACGCCGTTGAGCAGGAAGTCCACCTTGCAGGTGACGGTGCTTCCCGGCACGGCTCCGGCGCCGACGGAGGCGGTCTCGGTGAAGGTGGCATCGTCGCCGCTGGTCACCGTCCGGCTGCCCGGGGTCAGGGACACCGACAGGTTCGGATCGCAGTCGCGCAGCTGGTGGGTGACCGTGACCGGCAGGTTGTGCAGGGCCGCCAAAATGGTGTCGCTGACCTCCGAGGAGTTGAGGCCGGAGAACAGCCGTCCGCCCGTGGCGTTGGTGATCGCGGTCGCCTGTCCGGTCGAGTTCAGCCCGGACAGGTCGAACGCGAGCACGGTGATGTCGGCTGCCTGCAGGGCGCTGATCGCGTCGGCCAGCGTATGGCCGTTGCTGGGGTCATGGCTGGGGGCGTCCCCGATCAGCAACACGATCCGGGTGCTGTTCGGCCGGAAGCCGATCGCCCCGGACGCGACCTGGAACAGACCGTTGATGCCGTCCTCGGGGGTGTCGCCGCCGCCCGACGCGACCAGCGAGTTGATACCGCTGGTGACGTCGGCCTGATCCGCGGTGAGGTTCTGCGCCACCCGGAACGGCGTCGCGTCCCCCGCGTCCTTGTACTCGGCAACCGCGAACTGTGCGTCCGGCTGCGCCGAAGCGACGTTGGACAAGATGGTGTTCGCATTGGTCCGCACGTTCGAGATGACCCCGCCCATGCTCCCTGTCGTGTCGATCAGGAACGTGATATCCGGCTTGGGCGGGATCGCCGGAGTGGACACGGTCTTGGCGATCGTTGTTGATTCGCCCGGACTCAAATTCAGCGTCACGTCCGCCGGGGTGACCCCGGGCGCGGCGGACGCCGTCCCTGCCCCGGCCACCAGCATCGCACCGGCCACCACCGCGCACACGGCGGCCCGGACTCCTCGCGTCATTCTCACGGTGTCATTCCTTCTGGTGCGGCGTTATGCCGCAACGAATTCGGGATCACTGGCCGTGCAAATCTCTGTGATTGCGCCGTCCGGAACGTCCTCTCTTTATGTGTCGGCGCGCGCGGATACCAATCCGCATTGATTGACCTTTTCGGGTGCCAGTCGCTGATCAGCGAGGGAGCGTGGCCACGGTCATATGGTGACCGGTCGGCTAATAGTTGTAAATAGGCCACTTACGGAAAGTTCCCGGCTGGCCACAGTAGGCCACTCCGCGCCGATGGGAGGGCCCATGCTTCCGGCTCTCTGGATCGCCTGAATTATGGTTACGGGCATCGCCGGAGAGCCGCCAGGCGGCCGCCAACGGCCATACGTCCCTTTGTTCGGACGCCGCATATGGTATTAGGCCTGTCGATATCGTTGGCGGCGGTCTTCTGGATCGCGGCTCGCACGGTGGACCGAAAATCGGCTAGGGGGAATCGCACTCGGCGGCAGGGCGGCGCACCGCCTTTTTATGAGCGGCGCCGCCTGCTGCCGCTCCCCGCGATAGTCCGATCGCACTCAGGGCACTCGTACCGGAGGTCCGGCTGCCCTGCGCGGCCCTGCTCGTGGCGGACGAGTATGCGGCGGCAGCGTCCGCGATTCCCGATCACCGCGTGGTCGGCGGGATCGGGGCATCGGGTCGCCTCCGCGCCGGTCCTGCGATCAAGAGCGCCGGAACCCCGCGTAGCTCAGGCGCGCCAGTCGTCCTGGTAGTCGTCGTGCCAGCTGTACGCGGAGGCCTCCAGCTTCAGCAGGTGCTCCGCCTGGGTGTGCTCCTCGACCGCCAGGTAGAGATCGTCGAGGAGGACGGACTCCAGGAACGCCACGCGCTCCCGCTTCGCTTGCAGGTCCTGCTCGGCCCTCCAGTCGCGCACGCCCGTCTCCGCGGCCAGGTCCGTCTGGTGCAGGCCTTCCTCGATGCGGGCGTTCACGAACGCGATCAGCTCCCCGAACATGGATTCTCCGAGGTTCGCGCGGGTTCGGCGGGCCGCGGCGATGATCTCGCGATAGCGGGCGGCGAGAGCGGGCTCCTCGGTGCCGGCGAGTCGTGTCCATGGGAAGCGAAGGACGATCGCCTCCCCGTCGGCCGGCTCGTCCTCGCCCACGAACGCGGCGGCCCGGAGAAGCTCGACCGCGAGCAGGGGGCGGTTGCGGACGATCCCCAAGAGGGTCTCGTGATCAAGTGTTGCCATGGACCGGACATTACAATGAGTGACTATATGATCGCCAAGTGTGGTTGACAAGGGTGGGATGGTTTCCTTCTCCCTGGTAGAAGCCTTTACAACCGAGCGGCCTCAAGGTCCTGATCGCAGGCCGGTCGCCCGGCTCGGGTGGTGCGGGTCACTTCCCGTGTCCGCCCTGCCCGGCCTTCCTGCTGCCCCAGCCGGCCAGTGCCGCTCCGGCGACGACGGCTACCGCGTAGCAAGCGAGGCGTACGGCGAATCCACCGGGCAGCCACGTGAGCAGTCCGGCGTTTCCGTGGTCCGCCAGCAGCCGGATGGCGCCTTGCGCTCCCACGACCAGCAGCAACATGCCGATGATCAGGGCGATGACGTGTTTCATGAGCGCTTGTCTCTTCTCGTTCGTAGGGGTCCTGGCGAAGGCCTCGGCGCACCCCCAACGGTTTGTGGTGCGATCGAACCATAACCCACGTTGGTACGATCGCACCACAAAACAGGTTCGAAGGACGGACGGCATGCCACGACAGGTGGACCATGACCAGCGCCGCCGCCAGATCGCCGAGGCCGTGTGGCGCCTGGCCGCCCGCGGTGGCTTGGAAGACGTCACCTTGAGGCAGGTCGCGGCCGAGGCCGAGGTCTCCGCCCGGCTGCTGCAGTACTACTTCGGCACCCGCGAGCAGTTGCTGCTCGGCACATTGGAGATCCTCAACGAGGACGCCGAGCAACGAGCCCGGGAACGCCTCGCGAAGCTCGGCGAAGCGCCCGGGACGCAGGCGATCGTGCGAGGAGTGCTGCTCGAACTGCTCCCGCTCGACAAGGAACGGCGCAACCGGCACGTGGTGTACGCCGCCTACTTCGTCCGCTTCCTGACCGACCCCGCTTTGGCCGAGGTCGCCCGGGACGCGCCGCGCGCGCTGGAGGACCTTCTCGCCGGCCTGATCGCACAGGGGCAGGAGCTGGGCCAGGTGCCTCGTGACATCGACGCCGCGGCCGAGGCCGCGTTTCTGGTGGCGGGCGCCGACGGAATCCAGACGACCGTCCTGCTCGGACAGCGCAGCCCCGAAGAAGCCGTGGCCCTGATCGACCATCAGCTCGCACGCGTCTTCGCGACGGAGACTCAGAATCCGGCGTGAATCGGAACGAGGCCCGGCTTTGCTCGACGGCCTCGCCGGCGCGCGCTGACCTCCGGGCCGCGGACAGGCCCCGGGCCGGCGCACCCCTACATGGACAGGTTCGTACGAAAATTCTTCGAGGAAATTCAGCGGAGGGTGTCGGATCCGGACGGCGGCGTTCGTAGCAGGGGTGACAGGCGGCCCGAGGGGGCGGCCACACGACGACAGGAGATGATCCCGATGGCGCAGTACCTGATGTCCGTGCTCAACGAGTCGGCCGTCGCCACCGAGGAGGAGCAGGCCGCGATCGACGTCTTCAACGAGCGGCTGCAGGCCGACGGCCACTGGGTGTTCGCCGCGGGACTCGCGTCGCCCGGCGCGGCCACCGTCGTCGACGGCCGGGACGCTGAGCCGGTGTTCACCGACGGGCCCTACCTGGAGTCGAAGGAGCACATCATCGGCTTCTGGATCATCGAGGCGCCGCACCTCGACGTGGCGCTGCGGCTCGCCGCCGCGGGGTCGAAGAGCTGCAACCGGAGGGTCGAGCTCCGGCCGATCCTGGGCGAATGACCGGCGTCGACGAGGTGATCGCCCGGGTCCACCGCGAGGAGTGGGCCCGGGTGGTCGCGACCCTGGCCAGGCGTCTCGGCGACCTCGACGTCGCCGAGGAGATGGCCGCCGAGGCGTTCGCGACCGCCGTCGAGCGCTGGCCCGCGGAGGGCGTCCCGCCCAATCCCGGCGCGTGGCTGACCACCACCGCCCACCGCAAGGCCGTCGACCGGCTCCGGCGTGAGGTCAGGCGCGAGGAGAAGCACAGGGAGGCGCTGATGTTGTCCGGCACCCCCGAGCCGCTCGGCGTCGTCGACGACGACCGGCTCCGCCTGGTGTTCACCTGCTGCCATCCCGCTCTCGCCATGGAGGCGCGGATCGCGCTGACCCTGCGGATGGTCGGCGGGCTCACCGTGCCCGAGATCGCCCGCGCGTTCCTGGTCGAGGAGACCGCCATGGGACAGCGGATCACGCGCGCGAAGGCGAAGATCAAGGCGGCGAGGATCCCGTACGGCGTGCCGTTCCGGGAGGACCTCCCGGCCCGGGTCACCGGGGTCCTCACCGTCCTCTACCTGATCTTCAATGAGGGTTACCTGGCCTCGGACCCCGGCAGGGAGCCGGTCCGCGGCGACCTGACCGCCGAGGCGATCCGGCTGACCCGGCTGGTGCGCGCGTTGCTGCCGGCGGACGGCGAGGCCGCCGGGCTGCTGGCGCTGATGCTGCTGACGGAGGCGCGCCGGACCGCTCGGGTGTCGGCGAGCGGCGAGCTGGTCGCCCTCGGCGAGCAGGACCGCGGCGCCTGGGACCGCGGGCTGATCGCCGAGGGCCACGCCCTGGTCCGCGCGCGCCTCGCCTCGGGGGAGGCGCCTGGGCGCTACCAGATCCTCGCCGCGATCAACGCCGTCCACACCGACGCCCGCGACGTCCGCGACACCGACTGGTCGCAGGTCGTCGCGCTCTACGACCACCTGGTCCGCCTCGACCCCTCGCCGATCGTGCGGCTCAACCGGGCGATCGCGGTCGCCGAGATCGACGGCCCGCAGGTGGCGCTGGCACAGGTGGACGCATCGCCGCTGGAGGGTTACCACGCCTTCCACGCCACCCGCGCCGACCTGCTGCGCCGGCTGGGCCGCAGCGCCGAGTCACGGGCGGCGTACGACCGGGCCATCGCGCTAGCGGCCAACACGGCCGAGGCGGCGTACCTCGTCCGCCGCCGCGACCAGCTGGCCGGCCCGTGAATCGCGTCACCCCGGCCACCGCCTCAGCCGCACCGGTCCGGGAACTCGACCCGGAGACGGCGGCGGGTCATCTGTGTGGGGGAGCGGTGGACCGGCGTTCGACGAGGCGGACGCCGAGCATCGTGTCGCGGCTCGTCGTCTCGGGGCGGCGGATGCGCTGGACGAGGTGCCAGACGGCCTGGGCGCCGAGCAGTTCCTTGTCGGAGGCGATCGTGGTGAGGGGCGGGGAGGCGTGCGCGGCCATCGCCACGTCGTCGTATCCGATCACGCTGACGTCGGCGGGCACCCGCAGGCCCCGCTCCCGCAGCGCGTCGAGCGCACCGAACGCCGACAGGTCGTTGGCGCAGAACACGGCGGTGGGCGGCGTGGGCAGGTCGAGCAGCGCCGTCATCTGCTCGTACCCGGTCCGCGCGGTGAAGTCTCCGGGCCGCACGTACGCCGGGTCGGGGGCCAGGCCGTGCTCGGCGCAGGCCCGGCGATAGCCCGCCAGCCGCCGGGCGGCGGGCACGATGTGCGCTCCCGCCGTGATGATCGCCGGTGGCGGGCTGGTGTGACCGAGCCCGATGAGGTGGCGGGTGGCGAGGTATCCGCCGGTCTCGTCGTCGTGGCGCACGTAGTCCACCGGCAGGTCGATGACGGCGTGCTCCAGCAGGACGCAGCTCACGCCCGCGTCGAGGATCCTCGCCAGGTGGTCGCGGCTCGCGCCGACGTTGAGCACGAGCAGCCCGGCGACCTGGCCGCGCTCGACGCACAGCGGCAGCCGGTCCCCCTGCGGCTGGATCACCTCGTACGTCATCGAGAGGTCGAGCTCCGCGCACGCCTGCTGCGCGCCGTACACGACGGGGGCGTAGTAGAGGTTGCCGGGGGAGAACAGCTCGCTCACCCACGACACGAACCCGATCATGCCGGTCTCGGCCGGTCGGCGGGCTCGCGGGCGGTAGCCGAGCTCCTCGGCGGCCTGGCGGACCACGGAACCGGTGGAGGGCGAGACCCACGTCTTGCCGGCGAAGACCGCGGAGGCCGTGCCGATCGAGACGCCGGCTCGCTCGGCCACCTCCTTGAGGGTGGACCGTCGCGTCGTCCGCCGCATACGCCCTCCACGAGGGGGCCGATCTCAGGGTATGTCCTGAAATTTCAGTGAAATTTCGTCCTTCTCGCGACGTTAGGCCGTTGCCGCATCACCCGTCAAGGGGTCATTTATCGGTCTTAATCGCTCATTGACCCCCGTGTGACAGCGGCGTAGCTTCATGCGGGATGTCGTGGTTTCACTGAAATCAGAGGAGAGCGATCGTGGCTTCCGACAGCACCGGCGTGGCGATCGTCGGCTGCGGCAACATCGCGGCCCGGTACGCCGCCGACCTGGCCCGTTATCCGGAGATGCGCCTGGTCGGCGCCCAGGACGTGCTGCCGGAGCGGGCCGAGGCGCTGGCGGCCCCGCACGGCGGCCGGGTGTACGGCACGCTCGACGAGGTGCTCGCCGACGACGACGTGGACATCGTCGTGAACCTGACCGTCCACCGGGCGCACTACGAGGTGATCCGCCGCAGCCTGGAGGCCGGCAAGCACGTGCACAGCGAGAAGCCGCTGGCGCTGACCCATGAGGAGGCGGCCGGGCTCGTGGAGATCGCGGAGAGCCGCGGCCTGCGACTGGGCTGCGCCCCGGCGACCTTCCTCGGCGAGGCCCAGCAGACCACGCTCAAGCTGCTCAGGGAGGGCCGCGTCGGACCGGTGCGGCTCGTCTTCGCCGAGGTCAACTGGGGCAGGATCGAGGCGTGGCATCCCGAGCCCGACGGCTTCTACGCTGTGGGGCCGCTCTTCGACGTCGGGGTCTACCCGCTCACGATCGTGACGACGGCACTCGGACCGGCCCGGCGGGTCACCGCGTTCTCCTCCGTCGTCTGGCCCCGCCGCACTCGCCTGGACGGCAGCGAGTTCACGATCAGCACGCCCGACTACGTGGTGGCCAACGTGGAGTTCGACGGCGGCGTCCTGCTCCGCCTGACCTGCTCCTTCTACGTGCCCAACGGCTCCACCCGGCAGCAGGGGGTGGAGTTCCACGGGGACGACGGCTCGCTGCTGCTGGAGAGCTGGCACGACTTCGACCCGTCCGTGGAGGTCCGTGCGCCGGGCCGCGACCCCGAGCCGGTGCCCCCGCTGCGGGAGCCGTGGAAGGGGGTGGAGTGGGGGAGGGCGGTGCGCGACCTCGCCGCGGCGATCCGGGAGGACCGTCCCCACCGGGCCACCGGCCGTCAGGCCGCGCACGTGGTGGAGATCCTCTGCGCCGCCCGGGAGTCGTACGAGACGGGCAAGCCGGTCGAGCTGACCTCGGACTTCACCCCGCCCGCGCCGATGGAGTGGGCCCTGTGACACGTGACGAGTGCCCGCCCAGCGGGCGCCAAGCGCTGTCCAAGTAGCGGCCAATCGGCGACCGGCAGGCTCTTCCCAGACACGGAAACGACGACTGTCTGGGAGAAGACCATGTCGAGACTGACCAGGACGATCACCTGCCTGGCGGCGGCCGCCGCCGTCGCCGGCACGATCACCGCCGCCCCCGCCGCACACGCCGAACTCAAGCCGGGCGAGATGGCGGGGCTCTACCTCTACGACGACTCGTGGTACGAGGGAGAGCACCGCGTCTTCACGTACTCGAACGGCAGCATCGGGTTCTCCGACCGGGCGAGCTCGATCGTGAACAACACCTGGCTCGCCTGGGTCGTCTACGACGACAGGGACTTCAGGGACCGCCGCTACTGTATCCGGCCGTGGGAGAAGGTGGACGTCCTCGGCGCGCCGCAGTGGAAGTTCAACGACAAGATCTCTTCGGTCCAGCTGCTGAACAGCTACAACTGCAACGGTTACCCGACCTTCTCCTAGACCTGGTCGCGCGGCTCCCGGAGACGTACGGGGCCGGTCGTGCCGCGCAGGGAGATGGGCGGGGCGACGAGGAGATGACGGTGGGGGGTGGCGGGCTCGGCGATGCGCTGGATGAGCATCTCGACGGCGTGCGCGCCGAGCTCGTCGGCGGGCATGTCGGCGGCGGTGAGCGGCGGGTGCAGGCTCTCGGCCCACAGGCGCGCCGAGACGCCGGTGACGGAGAAGTCGCCGGGCACCGCCAGGCCCGCCCGCTCGATCGCGCGGTACATCCCGGGCATGGCGGCCTCGTTGATGGTCGCGATGGCGGTGAGACCGGGGTCCTCGGCGAGTAGCCGCTCGACGCAGGACTGCCCGGATCGGGCGTCGTCGGCGCAGCACACCTCCACACCTTCCACCCCGCGTTCGGCCGCGGCGCGGGTGAAACCGGCCTGGGCCCGATGGGCGGGGCCGTATCCGGCGGCCACCAGCTCGGCGGACCGGTTCACCAGGGCGATCCGGCGGTGGCCGAGGTCGGCCAGGTGGTGCACACATCCGGAGATCAGAGTCTCGTAGTCGACGTCCACCCAGGACATCTCGTCGGGGCGGCTCGTGTGGCCGATGCCGACGAACGGCAGCCTGCTCCGCCGCAGGCGGGCGACCCGGTCGTCCTCCAGCCGTATCTCCATCAGGATGACGCCGTCCACCCGCCTGCCGCTGACCACCCGTTCGAACGAACGGTCGTGCTCCCCGCCGGACGGCGACAGCAGGACGTCGAGGTCGGCGCGGGCGGCGGCGTCGACGACGCTGGCGACGAACCCGAGCTGCAGGTCTGTCAGACGCCGGCTGGCCGGGGGGACGACCAGGCCGATGGTCCGGGTCCTGCCCTCCTTGAGCGCCTTGGCGGTGGCGTTGGGCTGGTAGCCCAGCTCGTCGATGACCGCCTGGATGCGGCGGCGGGTCTCCTCGGCCACCGGGCGTTTGCCGCTCAGGGCGTAGGAGACGGTGCTGCGCGCCACGCCCGACCTTCTGGCGATCTCCCCGATGTTCACCGGCGCCCCCTTTGATCCCACCAACCGCTGATCCGACCGACCGCGTCCATCCTAGGTCGAACCGATGAGCCTGCCACTCGGCGGGTGGATTCGGCGGTATCCATTGACGTCGGCGATATGTAGGCCTATGTTCATGCGAACCGATTCGATATCCAACGAAACAGCCGCGTAACGCGCGTCAGCGGAGGTTACGATCATGAGATCAGCGGCACCGGGCCGGCACATGGCCGGTCTGGCTATTGCGGCCCTTGCGGTCGCCTCGGGGCTCGCGGGATGCTCCTCGTCCGACGAGCCCGGCGACTCGACCGGTGCGGGCGCCCAGGCGTCCGGCAGCCAGGCCGCCGGCGGCGGGACGTACACGATCTGGGACCCCTACCCGCAGCACGACAAGAGCTCCGACTGGGTCAAGCTGCTGGAGACATGCGGCACCCAGGCGGGCGTCACGGTCGAGCGCACCGCGTACGACACCACCGACCTGACGAACAAGACGCTGCTCGCCGCGCAGCAGGGCAACGCGCCGGACGTGCTCATCGTCGACAACCCGGTGGTCTCCACGCTGGCCGAGGCCGGGGTCCTCACCAGCACCGAGGAGAACAAGCTCGACACCTCCACGATCGCGCCGAACCTGCTGGCGGCCGGGCAGAGCGGGGGCAAGACCTACGGCGTCCCGATCGGGGCCAACACCCTCGCGCTCTACTACAACAAGGGAGTGCTGAAGAAGGCCGGCGTGGACATCGGGTCGGTCAAGGACTGGGCGTCGCTGACCGCCGCCCTGGAGAAGGTCAAGGCCGCGGGCAAGAAGGGGATCACGTTCTCCGCGATCGGCACCGAGGAGGGCAGCTTCCAGTTCCTGCCCTGGTTCTGGGGCTCGGGCGCGCAGCTCACCAAGCTCGACTCACCCGAGGGCGTCTCGGCGGTCGCGCTGTGGACCGACTGGCTGAAGAAGGGGTACGCCCCCAACTCGGTGATCAACAACACCCAGACCACGAGCTGGCAGGAGTTCGCCGGCGGCGACTTCGCCTTCGCCGAGAACGGCACCTGGCAGCTCGCCAACGCGGAGAAGGCCGGGTTCGAGTACGGCATCATCCCCGTTCCCTCGAAGGACGGTGGCACCGCGCCCGCCCCGACCGGCGGCGAGTTCGTGAGCATCCCGGTGCAGCAGGA
Organism: Microbispora sp. H10670; assembly: GCF_014161385.1. Classification (NCBI taxonomy): domain Bacteria; kingdom Bacillati; phylum Actinomycetota; class Actinomycetes; order Streptosporangiales; family Streptosporangiaceae; genus Microbispora; species Microbispora sp. H10670. The sequence continues at coordinate 62,403 of NZ_JABBWW010000027.1, forward strand.
CACCGCCCGCTACGCCGTCTCCCAGAAGCTGGTGGCCTGCCTGACCAGCACGGACAACTCCCTGAGCACGACGACGACCCTGTCGTACATCGCGCCCACCGAGGAGGTGCAGGCCAAGCAGGTGGAGCAGAACGCCGGCCTGAAGGTGTGGGTGGACGCGGTCAAGGCGGCCAAGGGCCGCACCAGCGACGACCTCGGCACCAAGTATCCGAAGATCTCCGAGCCGATGTGGAACGCGGTGCAGGCCGCGCTGAGCGGCTCGAAGAGCCCGCAGCAGGCGATGGCCGACGCCCAGACCGCCGCGGCGAGCGCCACGCAGTAGGAGTCAGCTGCGGGGGCGGATGGACAGGCCCCGGGGATCGGCGCCCCGGGGCCCCTTTCCGAGATCCTCTCGCGGCCTCCCGTCGGACGAAGGACAGCATGAATCACGTGACACAGGCGCCCGCGCCGCCCGCCGCCGCGCGCGCACCGGCCGCGGGGCGCGGCCGCCGGGCGATGGCGCGGCCCCCGTCCCGGCAGTGGGCGGCGTGGGCCTTCCTCGCTCCGGTCGTCGTCTACCTTGCGGTCTTCTACGCCTACCCGCTCTACCGCAACCTCGACCTGAGCCTGCGCGACTACACCGTGCGGTCGTTCGTACGGGGTGACGCGCCCTTCACCGGGACGGCCAACTACGCGAAGGTCGTGGCGGACCCGACGTTCGGGCCGGCGCTCTGGCACACGGTCGTGTTCACCGTGGTGTCGCTGGCCTTCCAGTTCACCATCGGGCTCGCCCTCGCGATGTTCTTCCACCGGAACTTCCGGTTGTCCGCGACGCTGCGGGCGCTGTTCCTGGTGCCGTGGCTGCTGCCGCTGATCGTGTCGTCCTCCACCTGGTCGTGGATGCTCAACAGCGACTCCGGCGTCGTCAACGCCGTCCTCGGCGCGTTCGGCGCGGCTCCGGTCCACTGGCTGACCTCGCCGGACTGGTCGCTGTGGTCGGTCGTCATCGCCAACATCTGGATCGGCATCCCGTTCAACCTGGTCGTGCTGTACTCCGGCCTGCAGGCCATCGACCCGGTGATCTACGAGGCGGCCGAACTGGACGGCGCGAGCGGCTGGCAGCGGTTCTGGCGGGTGACCTTCCCGCTGCTGCGGCCGGTCTCGGCGATCACGCTGCTGCTCGGGCTGGTCTACACGCTCAAGGTGTTCGACATCATCTGGATCATGACCAGGGGCGGGCCGAGCGGGTCGTCCACCACGTTCGCGACCTGGTCGTACCGGCTGGGGTTCGGCAACCTGCTCCCGGCGTTCGGGCCCGGCGCCGCGGTCGGCAACCTGCTGATCGTCATGGCCCTGGTGTTCGGGCTGGTCTACATCCGTCTCCAGCGAAGGCAGGCCTTCTGATGAGGGGCTCCCGCGGCCCGGCGAAGACCGCGCTCGGGCTGGCGCTCACCGGCCTGATGCTGTTCCCGGTCTACTGGATGATCAACGTCTCCTTCACCCGCGACCAGGACATGCGCAAGTCGCCGCCGAACTGGTTCCCCGTCGACGGCACCCTGGAGGGCTACCGCGAGGTGCTCGACCGGCAGTTGCCGTACCTCGCGACCAGCCTGGTCGTGGGGCTCGGCACGGTGGCGCTGACCCTGCTGGTCGCGGCGCCCGCGGCGTACTCGCTGGCCAAGCTCCGCCCGCGCGGCGGCGGGGCGCTGACGTTCGCGCTGCTGATCGCGCAGATGATCCCCGGGATCATCATGGCGATGGGGTTCTACGCCATCTTCCTCAGCACCGGCCTGCTCAACACGCTCCCCGGGCTGATCGTGGCCGACTCCACGCTGGCGGTGCCGTTCGCGGTGCTGGTGCTGACGACGTTCATGTCCGGGATCCCGGAGGAGCTGTTGCAGGCCGCCCGGGTGGACGGCGCGGGAGCGACCCGCACGTTCTGGTCGGTCGTGCTCCCGGTCAGCCGGAACGCCGTCATCACGGTGTCGCTGTTCGCGTTCCTGTGGGCCTGGTCGGACTTCGTCTTCGCCAGCACCCTCGACCAGGGCGGCGACCACCAGCCCATCACGCTCGGCATCTACCACTACATCGGCAACAACAACCAGCAGTGGAACGCCATCATGGCCACCGCCGTGATCGCCTCGATCCCCGCCACCGTGCTCCTCGTCGTCGCCCAGCGCTACGTCGCCGCCGGAGTCACCGCCGGCGCGGTGAAGCACTGACCCGGCCCTCCTCGCCGGCAGCCGGCTCTCCTCAGGACAGAAGGGACATCGTCTTCATGACCGTCGCCGCAGGCCCGGTGTTCTCCCCGCAGGAGATCCCGTTCAGCTTCCGCGGATCCTGGTTCGGCTTCTCACCGGTGATCGGGGAGAAGAACTACGCGCGGGACGTCCATCTCGTGTCGCACCAGACCGGCATGCACCCGATCCTGCGGCTGGTGCCGGCCGTGGCGGGCGACCGCGCCGAGACCGTGGTCACCGCCGCGCCGCACCTGCTCACGTGGGCCTGCGACACCGGCCGGATCGACCTCGCGTACGAGAACCCCGACACCGTACGGCTGCGCGGGCACGGTCTCGGGCTGCACCTGCAGGCGGCCGACCCGGTCCTGACCCCGTTCAGCGGTCCGTACTTCTACCAGGATCCCTGCGACGGCTCGTGGGTCTTCACGGTCTACCAGACCGGGCGCCGTTACCGGATCACCCTGCTGGCCGGGCGGGCCGAGCCGGCGGGCGCGCAGGCGCTCGGCACGGCCGAGCGCGGCGTCGTGCTGCCCGGCGACGGTGAGCCGTGGGAGATCGCCGTCGAGGAGTACGAGACCGCCCGCGCCCCCTATGCCGCCGTGAGCGACTTCGACGAGGTGGTCGCGGCGGCCCGGGCCGATTTCGACGCGTTCGCCGAGGCGGTGGCGCCCTGGCGGAGCGACCGCACTCCCGCCGCCGAGCTCGCGGCGTACGTCCTGTGGTCGGCGACGGTGCGCCCGGCCGGGTTCGTCACGCGCTCCGCCGTGCTGATGTCCAAGCACTGGATGGACAAGGTCTGGAGCTGGGACCACTGCTTCAACGCCATCGCCCTCGCCGACGGCCTGCCGGAGCTGGCGTGGGACCAGTTCCGGGTGCCCTTCGACCACCAGGACGCCACGGGCGCGCTGCCCGACTCCGTCACCCACTCCGAAATCCTCTACAACTTCGTCAAGCCGCCCATCCACGGCTGGGCGCTGCGCCGCCTGCCGGAGCGGGCGGAGCCGCTGGAGACGTACCGGCTGCTCGAGCGGTGGACCGGCTTCTGGCTGACGAAGCGGCGCGCGCCGGGCCGCCCGCTCGCGCACTACCAGCACGGCAACGACAGCGGCTGGGACAACGCCACCACCTTCGACCCCGAGCGCGTCGTCGAGACCGCCGACCTGGCCGCGTTCCTGGTCCTGCAGATGCGCGAGCTGGCCCGGCTCGCGGACCGGCTCGGCCGTACGGACGAGGCGGCGGCCTGGACCCGGGAGGCCGACCGGATGCGCGAGGCGCTGCTCGCGGAGCTGTGGGACGGCGAGCGGTTCGTCGCCAGGGGCGCCCTGTCGGGACGCACCTGGTCCAGCTCCAGCCTGCTCGACCTGATGCCGATCGTGCTCGGCGACGAGCTGCCGGAACCCGTCCGCGCGGCGCTCGCCGCCGGTATCGAGACCCACCTGACCGAGTTCGGGCTCGCCACCGAGCCGCCCGCCTCCCCGCACTACCAGGACGACGGCTACTGGCGTGGCCCGATCTGGGCGCCCTCGACCGTGCTGATCGAGGACGGCCTGCGCCGCGCAGGGTACGCGGAGCAGGCCGACGAGATCAGCGCCCGTTTCCGGATGCTGTGCGAGAAGTCGGGGTTCGCGGAGAACTTCGACGCCCGCAGCGGCGCCGGTCTCCGCGACCGCGCCTACACCTGGACGGCCAGCGCCTATCTCATCCTCGCCGCCGCCTGCGAGCGCCGGGAGGGGGCGACGCCCGACACGCCCTGACGGCACGTCTCTCGTCGAAACGCTTCGACCTGCGGAGGCGCGGTCCAGGAGACGCCGGGCCCCCGCCCGGAGCACGGCCGGGCGGGGGAGCGGGGGCCGGCCGGGCCCCGGCGGCGGACCGCCGGGGCGAGCGACCGGGCAGGGTCAGTTACGGCTCCACTGCTGGTTGCTTCCACCGTTGCAGGACCACACGATGACCTTCGTGCCGTTGGCGGTCCCGGCGCCGTTGGCGTCCAGGCACAGCCCGGACTGGACGCCGGTGACGGTGCCGTCGGCGTTGAGGTTCCACTGCTGGGAGGCTCCGCCGGAGCAGCCGTTGATGACGGCCGCGGCGCCGTTGGTGGTGCCGGCTTCGAGGCACTTGCTGCCGTACACCTGGAGCTGCTTGCCGGAGGTGTAGGTCCACTGCTGGTTCGTGCCGCCGTTGCAGTCCCACAGCGCCACCTGGGTGCCGTTGGTCTGCGACTGGTTCGGCACGTCCACGCACCGGCCGCTCGCCAGGCCCCGCAGCAGGTTGCCGTTGCCGGTGCCGCCCTGGCCCGGCGTGATCGTGAGGTTGTCGAACTGCGCGGTCTCGGTCGTGCTGGTGCCCACGCCGATCTGGCCCGCGCCCCAGGTGCCGTCGGTGACCGAGCCCACCTGCGTCCCGTCGATGCTCGCGGTGATCGTGCTGCCGGAGAAGGTCAGGGCCAGGGTGTGCCAGCGGCCGGTGCCGAGCCCGGCGACGTTCCCGCTGCGGACCGTCGTCATCGCGTTGTCGACGTTGTTGCGGATGATCTGCCAGGCGCCGCCGTCGGTCACCCGCAGGTAGTAGGCGTTGAGTCCTTCGGGACCGAAGGAGTGCTGGGCGCCGGCCCGGCCGATGACCTCGACGTAGCCGCTCTGCTCCAGCATCACGTCGGTGGAGACGGTGTAGTTGCTCCAGCCCAGGTCACCGAGCAGGGCGTACGGGTGGGAGCCGCCGGTCCACAGGATCGGCTGGCGCGGGGCCATCTGGCGCACGCACCGGCCCGACCGTCCGCCGCCGCAGCCCACGACCTCGAACGAGCCCTGCATGTCCATGAGGTACTTCGCCTCCCGGCCCACGGCGTAGGAGTCGAAGGTGTCGGAGTACGGCAGGGCCATCGAGCCCCGGGCCGGGCTGGTCGCGGTGCCCTTGCCCTGTCCGGTCGTGGTGGTGATCGAGTACACGTACCCCGGCTGGACGGTCAGGGAGTAGTTGCCGCCGGACGGGGTGAGGTCGCCGGTGTGGACGAAGTAGTCGGCGGAGTTGCCGGAGTTGAGGTTGGTCGCCCACACGTGCACCTGGCCGGTGGACAGGCCGCCGGTGACGCTGAAGTTCAGCGTCTGGGCGGAGGTGGCGTCCATCGTCTCGATGATCGTGCTGTAGTCGGTGTTGTTCGTGGACTTCAGCGACACGTAGCTGCCGTTGTTGCGATTGCCGCCGATGTAGCCGCTGGAGGAGTCGAGGTACTTCCAGCCGGGGGCGGTGAACTGGGTGGTCTGCGCCATCGCCCAGGCGTTCTTGCCGACGGCGTAGTAACCGGACCAGGGCTGCGGCGCCACTGCCACGCCCATCGTGGCGAAGGGCAGGTTCGGGGTGATCGCGGCGATCACCGGCCAGTTGATGTACGCGGTCATCTTGCCGTCGATGTAGTCGCGGTTGATGCCGCGGGCCAGCGCCTTGGCCCCGTCGTTGTAGTCGTCGGAGCCGTTCTCGCTGGCCCACAGCGCCTTGCCGGAGTTGATCGCGTTGGTGGAACTGGGACAGTTCTGCTGGGCGCCGCGGTAGCCGCAGACGTAGTGCGATCCGTACACGTCGACCGCGTTGCGGAAGGCGCTGTTGTTCACCGCGTCGTCGGCCATGCCCCAGCCGAAGTTGTCATCGGCGATGATCTTCACGTTGCTGTAGCCGCGGGAGTCCAGGGCCGAGTTGAGGTTGATGTACCAGTTCGTGTCGCGGCCCTTCTCGTTCCAGCCGCCCAGGTAGTCGATGGTCAGCCCGTGGCTGTTCTTCGCGCAGCCCAGCCAGTCGACCAGGTAGTTGATCGTGTCCTGCGACCAGAAGTTGCCGTTGCCGAGCCAGCCGGGGGCGCCCCAGGCGAGGCCCACCAGCTTGATGTTGGGGTTGCGGGCCTTGGCCTGCTCCATCAGCCACCACTCGTAGCCGCGGTTGCAGTCGATGTCGCCGGAGGTGTGCCGGTGGCTCGGCTCGGCGCCGTCGGTGGAGTTGGTGTCACCGCCGATCTCGACCTTGAGGATCTGCATCGAGGCGCCGTACCCGGGCTTGAACAGGTAGTCGAGGATCTGGCTGCGCTGCGGCTCGGGATAGTCGACGAGCAGGCGGCTGTTGCCCCCGCCACCGCTGATCGCGCCGACGCCGTCGAACGTACGGCCGCCGGAACCGCCGTTGATCGTGATCCCGACGGCCGCGTGTGCCGGGGCGACGGCCACCAGGGACATCGCGACCGCCAGGAGCGCGACGACGACACTCATGACGCCGCGCACCGGATTCTCTTTTCGCCGGCTCATTAGGTGGTCCTTCCTCATGGGCTCGCAATGTTAGCGTTAACAATGACTGCCATGGGGCAGTCGACGCTTGCGGCCACCGCGGGGAGGTCCGGGGGGCTCCCGGGCCCGGCGTGATGGTCGGACCGCGAGGCGGGGTCCGGAGAGGGCCGGCCTCTGAGGTCTGGCTACCAGTTATCAGCGGAACATAACGGTCCGTCAAGCCCCAAGTTTCACACTCGTCATCGGACCCTTGACCCGCTGCTCGCCCGGCCGCGTCCCGGTTCGTCACGGATGAATGTTTCATACTGATCGGCTCCGGCGGAGGCCTGACCAGCCCCAGGGGGAGCGCATGGGCGGTGTCCGGAGGCCGGGAGAAGCACCGGAAAGGCCCGAGTGCGGGCTCTTGACGGCCTTCCCGGTGCCGGATTCGTTCGGCCGCTACGTTCGCCCGAAAGCAGTGGTCGGATGTTCAGACTTCTGGCTGCGCTGGTGCTGGCCAGGGCGCGGTAACCGTCGTCCCGACCGCGGCCAAGGCCTCCACCAGCCGGTTCGGAGGGATCGACCGGATGGGGCGACTGGCCGCCCAGGCGGCGCGGGCGGTGTCGAAACGGGTGACCTGGCTGCGGTATGCCTGGGGTGTGGGCGACGGGGCGGCGCCTATGTGCGGATCCGCAACGCGAGCACCGGCCTGTACGCCGGCAGCGGCAGCGCCAGCCGGCAGTGGAAGATCGTCGCGGCGGGCCGACCGTGATCCCCTCGCCGGTGAAACTTTCACGCGGCGCTCTCCGGGCGAGGTGATCTTCGCTCCATAAGGGCAGGTGGGGTCGCGCGGGCGGCGGGACCGCACATGCCGTCTACTTGACGGGCTCCGGACACGTGGTATTTGCTCTGCCTCACACCACCACCGTCACGACGAGTTGCCAGGACGAAGAGTCGGACTCCGCGACTCAGTCGTGCGACGCACCGGAGCGCCTATGGAGCAACCCCGTGCCGACCGGTCCGCCCTGAACCGCGTCGCCCGTATCCGCCCCGCTCACCCAGACCTGCCCGTGCTGACCGCCGGGCCGGGCCGGTCGGCCGGGGAGAAGAGGCGATGCTGGATCTCTCTGCGGTAGTCGTCCAGGGTGTTGTCGATGTGCGCGGCGGCGGCGTGGGCCGCGGCCGCCGGATCTCCGGCGCAGATGGCCTGGTAGATGGCGTCGTGCTCCTCGACGGCCTTGGCGGTGTGCCCGCCGACCGAGCCGCGCAGCCCGATCATGTTGGACTGGACCTGCAGCCGCCGCGCCTCGCGTACGGCGATCTGGAGGAACATGTTGTGCGAGGCCGTGGCGATGGCGGTGTGGAAGGCGTCGTCGCCCTCGTTGAACAGGTCCTCGCGTCCGGTCTCGAAGCCGTGGCGGCACACGGCGGCGGCCTCCTCGACGGCTCTGAGCTCGGCGGGGGTGGCGCGGCGGGCGGCCAGCCGACTGGTCTCCATCTCCTGGGCGCGCCGGAACTCGAACAGCATGTAGACGTGGTCGAGGTCGGTGGGGAGGAAGAACGACGCCAGCCGCCCGGCCCCGAGCATTCCCTCGTCGTCGGCGACGTACAGGCCCCGGCCCTTCTGGGCGCGCACCCGGCCGAGCGCCGACAGGATCTTCACCGCCTCGCGCACGACGGTGCGGCTGGTGCCCAGCTGTCCGGCCAGGTCGTTCTCCGTCGGCATGCGGTCACCCGGACGCAGGCCAAGTCGGGCGATCAACTCCAGCACCTGCTCCGCGGCCACCTCGTAGCCCGGCCGGTATCCGCCCTCGCGCGGGGTGTCGGTCACGGCGCTCCCTCCTTGTGATGGCTGGTAGAAGCATGACTCATTTCCTCGGGCGGGACACGCGGAGGGTTGGCGGGCGCGCGCGTTGAGTGCGGCGAAGCGGGAATCGGCGAGCACAGAAGTGGTGCCGGCGACGCCGCAGGAGTGAGACATTCATCCGAGCACTGCGGTACGGCGGGGTGGGCCGGTTCTCCTCCCGGAAGCGGACGGCCCGCACCGCGTCGGCGGCGATCATACGACCGGGTGCGCGGGCGCGCGCCCGGTCAACCCCGCCGGCGGACGGGCCCGCCCCGCCATGCCTACCGTGATGGTCGCCGTGATGGTCGCCGCGATGTCCGCCGTGCTGTTCGCCGGGATGGCGGCGAGCCGAAGGGTGGCGCCCCGACCGGGCGCACATGGGCGGGCGCACATGGGCGGGCGCACATGGGCGGGCGCACATTACCGGGGTGGCCGCACGCCGTCTTCCCGCGTGTCGCGACAGGCTTCCCGTGTGTCGCGACGGGCCCGCTGACCGGCGGGGGACCGGCGCGAGGTCACCCCGCCGCGCGTGCCGAGGCCGCGTGGGCGGCCCGAAACCAGAGCAGACCGCGGCTCAACGGGTCTGGCTCAGTGCGCCCGGCTGAGTGTGCCCGGCTGAGGTGCCCGGCTGAGTGACCTGGCTCAGTGGGCCCGGCTGAGTGGGCCTGGCTCAGTGGGCCCGGCTCAGTGGGCCCGGCTCAGCGGGACTGGGCGGGCACGACGATGGCGGCCAGCAGCAGGCCGTTGGTGGCGACCCAGCGCCCGGAGAAGCCGGTGAGCTGCGCCCCCGAGACGTACGGTCCCTTCACCTTCAGCGCGGCGGTGAAGCGGCCGTTGTCGGGGTCGATGGTCACCATCGCGTCCTCGAAGTCGAGCCAGCGCTTCGTCAGCGGGAACCACGCCTTGTAGACCGCTTCCTTGGCCGAGAACAGCAGCCTGTCCCACGCGACTCCGGGATGCTTGCGGGCCAGCTTCTGCAGGGCCAGGCGTTCCTCGGGCAGGGAGATCGCCTCGAGCACGCCGTTCGTCAGGGCGTCGTCGGGTTCGGCGTCGATGCCGAGGGTGACGACCTCGCCGCGAGGCGCGAGGACGGCCCCCCGGTAGCCGGCGCAGTGCGTGATGCTGCCGACCAGGCCCGCCGGCCACTTGGGCTCGCCCTGATCGCCCCGCAGGATGGGCTGCTCGGGGACGCCGAGCAGTTTCATCGCCCGGCGCGCGCAGATGCGCGCGGTGGTGAATTCGTTGCGGCGCTTGTCCACGGATCGGCTCACGGCCTTCTCCTCCGCCGCGAAGAGCATCCCGTCGTGGGCGTCGTGAAAGGTGTCGACCGCCACCACTCCGGGCGGCAGGATGCTCCTGATCGCCGCAGGTTCGTTCATGGTGCCAGTTAAGCGGGCCGGCGCCCCGGGAGAAAGCGTCGGAGGCCGATCTCGGGGCAGAGCGGGCGCATCTGCAGGGTCCGGCAGGGGTGATCCCGGTAGGGGTTGTCCGTCCGCCTGATCGTCGCCATCGTTGCCGCCGTGGGCTCCCCGCGGGCCGTCGGCGACCGAATAACGGTCGGTGTTAGGGGTCGGCAGGGGATGTGCCCGGCGATGGCATGATGTGAAACTCAAATCGTGACAATGCAAGTGGAATCACTTATAGACGCAGGCGCCTTTCGCCAGGCGATGGCGGAACTCGTGGCACCGCTCACAATCGTCACGACAGTGGACGAGAATGGGCGTCGCTGGGGTTTCACTGCCAGTTCCGTCACTTCTGGGTCCCTTGAGCCGCCGCTGCTGCTGGTCGGTGTGGACCGCCGATCGAGTTGCCACGAGGCCATCACCTCCTGCCGGGAGTTCGTGGTGAACGTCCTCGGCGAGCAGCACCGCGACCTCGCGAGGACCTTCGCCACCCACGGCGTCGACCGCTTCGCGGGCGGGGAGCTGGGCTTCTGGCCCGACTCCGACCTGCCCTGCCTGCTGGACGCGAAGGCGGCCTTCCGCTGCGTGTCGAGCGGCACCCTCGCGGTGGGGGACCACGACCTGCTGGTCGGGTCGATGGTCGCGACGCGACTGAACGTCGGCGGCACGCCGCTGCTGTGGTACCAGCGTGACTTCGCCCTGCCGGCCAGGGAGGCCGTCGTGGTTCGCGAGCCGGTGTGAGTCACCGGCCTTCCGTCCCCACACCCGGCGCCGCATCCACCACCAGGCACCTCAACCGGGACGCCACCAGGCACGTCACCAGGGGTGCCGCCAGGCACGTCATGCGGCTCGGCATCACGCACGTCACCGGGCTCGGCGCCACCGTACCGTGCCCCGCGCTGTGACCCGCGCCGTGCCCCGCACTGTGCCCCGCGCTGTGACCCGCGCCGTGACCTGCCCGGCCACGGCCGCCAGAGCGGCCGGCGTCCCGGCGTCCTGAACGACGGACGCGCGCACCGCCACCACGCTCGCGCCGGCCGTACGCGAGAACCGGCCGCACACACGACGGTCCCGCATGCGAGGGCCGCGTGGAGCGGCATGCGGACGAGCCGCGCGGATGAGGATCGAGCCCGCGACGGGACCCCGCGCGAGTCGCGCATGCGCCGCGCGCGAGCACCGCGACGTACGGACCGCGACGTATAGACCGCGGCGTACAGACCGCCGCGTATAGACCACGGCGTACGGACCGCGGCGCGACGGCCCCGCGGAGAGGAGCGCCCCGGTTGGGGTGCCCCGGTTGTGGCGTCCCGGGGGTGGCGCTCCGGCCGGCCGCCCCGCGTGTGAGCCGGCGGCTCACGGAGCTGCCCGGCCGCCCTCGCCCGGCGTCAGGCGCGAGGCGACGAGCGGCCGGCGATGAATATCGCGTACGCGCCCACTATTAGCCCCATTTGCAGGCGATTTCACCCTGTTGCCACTCAGGGCGTTTCCCCTTGAAAAGGGCAATAGACCCCTATCCCTGCTAAGCCAATGATAGGGGGCGAATCCTCTGGCGGTTCGGGGTTGCATCCCGATTCAATGAATCAGCAAATGAGCGTTCGCCGCCGTGGTCGACGGCCAGCTCACCCGAAGAACCCTGATGAGTGAAGAGGTACCTCATGCTGAGCCTTACGGAGTCAGCCACCATCACCGGCGACATCGCCTCAGTCTGGGAGACCGTGTCGGACCCGGCCTCGTGGGCGAGCTGGGACCCGCACGTCGACGTGTCGCGCTTCGAGGGCGACTTCGTGCCGGGCGCGGAGGGCTGGACCAAGCCGCGCGGCGCCCCCGGAGGCCCGTTCAAGGTCGTCGCGGTGATCCCCGGCAAGGAGTACTCGACCGAGTCGCCGATGCCCGGCGGGGCCATGGCGATCACCAACACCTATGAGCAGATCGGCGCCGGCCAGGTCAGAGTGACCCGCCGGGTCCAGCTGACCGGCTGGTTCACGCCGGTCTTCAAGCTGTTCTGGGCCAAGGGCATGGCACGCGACATGCACCACACCTTCGCGGCGCTGGAGCAGGAGGCCCAGCGCCGAGCGGCGAGCGTCTGAAACCGGGAGTGCGACGATGACCCACGCGGCGATCATCGGCGGTGGGATGGCCGGGATGCTGGCGGCGACTGCGATCGCTCGCCACGTCGACCGGGTCACCATCATCGAGAGCGACACGTTTCCCACCTCGCCCGCCCAGCGGCGCGGGCTTCCCCAGGGCCACCACAACCACATGCTGTTCGGCGGCGGGGCGATGGCGCTGGACACGCTGCTGCCCAAGACGACCGACCTGCTGTACGCGCACGGGGCGCATCACCTGCGGCTCGGCGAGCGGATGGCGATGCTGTCCCCGCAGGGCTGGAGCCGGCGCTTCGACGGCGACCCCTTCGTCGTCACCTGCAGCCGCCCGCTGCTCGACCACGTCGTACGCCGCCAGGCGCTCAGCTATCACCGGATCACCCTCATCCAGTCGGCCAAGGTCGTCGGGCTGACCGGTGACGCCTCCCGGGTCACCGGCGTACGCGTCGAGCGTGACGGCGGGCCGGCGGAGACGATCGAGGCGGACCTCGTCGTCGACGCGGCCGGCCGCCGTTCCGACTCGCCCCGCTGGCTCACCGACCTGGGCCTGCCCGAGGTCGCCGAGGACACGCTGGACGCCGGCTTCGCGTACGCGGGACGGTCGTTCCTGGCGCCGCCGTCCGCCGGTGACGACTTCCCGGGCATCCTGATCCAGGCCGACAACAGCACCGGAGAGCCGGGCCGCGGCGCCGCGCTGCTCCCCAACGAGGACGGCCGCTGGATCGTCGCGCTGATCGGCACCAGGGGCGCGCACCCGCCCACCGACGAGGAGGGCTGGCTCGAGTTCGCCCGCAGCATGCGGAGCCCGATCATCGCGGACCTGCTCGCGGGCGCGACGCCGCTCGGCGAGATCCGGGCCTACCGCGGCCTGGCCAACCGGCGCAGGCACTTCGAGCGGATCGTCCCGGAGGGCTTCGTCGTGCTCGGCGACGCGGCGATGACGCTCAACCCCAACTACGCCACCGGGATGTCGATCTCGGCCTTCGGCGCGCTCGCGCTGCGGGAGGAAGTGGAGCGTACGGGGTTCACCGACGGCCTGGCCCGGCGGGCGCAGCAGCGTATCGCGAAGGCCGGCGAGCCCTGGTGGGAGGTCGCGATCGGCCAGGACCGGTGGTTCCCCAACGTGCGCACCAACCTGACCCTCCGCGGCGGCCCATCGCAGCTCAAGATGGCCGCCCGCTGGGGCCGCGTGGTCACCGAGCACCCCGCCATGGCCCGTGCGACCTACAGCGCGGCGTCCTTGGTGATCACCCCCAAGAAGATGATGACGTTGCCGCTGCTGGTGGCGATGATGCGTGGACCGAAGCTGCCGCCGCTGACCGCCGACGAGGCGATCGCGCAGTATCCCGGCTTCTCCGGCGTCCTCGACGCCGCGCCCGCTGATTCGGCCGTTTCCCAGACCACGGCATAGGGACCTCGCGGAGAAGAAATGGGCAACGAGGAGAGGCTGCTCGAATACCTCAGGCGGACCACCGCCGACCTGCGGGAGGCCAAGAGACGGCTCGCCGAGCTGGAACACCGGTCCTCCGGCGAACCCATCGCGATCGTCGGGATGGCGTGCCGTTACCCGCACGGGGTGTCCTCGCCGGAGGACCTGTGGAACCTGGTCGTCGACGAGGTCGACGCGACGTCGGCGTTCCCCGCCGACCGCGGCTGGCCGGAGGACCTGTACGACCCGGAACCCGGCAAACCCGGCAAGGCGTACACCCGTGAGGGTGCGTTCCTGTACGACGCGGGGGACTTCGACGCGGCCTTCTTCGGCATCTCGCCCCGTGAGGCCCTGGCGATGGACCCCCAGCAGCGGCTGCTGCTGGAGACCACCTGGGAGGCGTTCGAACGCGCCGGCATCGACCCGGGCACGCTGAAGGGCAGCGCCACGGGCGTGTTCACCGGGATGATGTACCACGACTACGCCGACGCGCAGGGCACCGGTTCCGTCGCCTCGGGCCGGGTGTCCTACATCTTCGGCTTCGAGGGCCCCTGTGTGACGGTGGACACGGCCTGCTCCTCGTCCCTCGTGGCGGTGCACCTCGCCGCGCAGTCCCTGCGCGCGGGGGAGAGCACGCTGGCCCTCGCCTCCGGCGTGTGCCTGATGGCGAGCCCGGACGCCTTCGTCGAGTTCAGCAAGCAGCGGGCGCTCTCCCCGGACGGCCGGTGCCGGTCGTACGCGGCGGCCGCGGATGGGACCGGCTGGGGCGAGGGCTGCGGCGTGCTGCTGCTGGAGCGGCTGTCGGACGCGCGTGCGAACGGCCACCCCGTGCTGGCCGTGCTGCGCGCGACGGCGACGAACCAGGACGGCGCGAGCAGCGGGCTGACCGCGCCCAACGGGCCGTCGCAGCAGCGGCTCATCCGCCGCGCGCTGGAGCACGCCGGGCTGTCGCCGGCGGACGTGGACGTGGTCGAGGGACACGGCACCGGCACCAAGCTCGGCGACCCCATCGAGGCCCAGGCGATCATCGCGACGTACGGCCAGAACCGCCCGGACGACCGGCCGCTGTGGCTGGGCTCCCTCAAGTCGAACCTGGGGCACACCCAGTCGGCGGCCGGCGTGGGCGGGGTCATCAAGATGGTGCAGGCGATCCGGCACGGGCTGCTGCCCAGGACCCTGCACGTGGACGCGCCGACGCCGAACGTGGACTGGTCGGCGGGCAACGTCCGGCTGCTGACCGAGGCGACGCCCTGGCCCGAGGTCGACCGGCCGCGGCGTGCCGCGGTGTCGTCGTTCGGCGTCAGCGGCACCAACGCCCATGTGATCATCGAACAGGCGGCCGACTCCACGGCCGCTTCCCATAGCGAGACCCCGGGAGAGGCCACGGGCGAGACCCCGTCGGACTCCCCGGCGGAGGCCGGCGCGTCCCCGGTGACGTCGTGGATCCTGTCGGCCAAGAGCCCGGAGGCGCTGCGCGCCCAGGCCGGGCAGCTCCGGTCCCACCTGGACGTCCGCCCGGAGCTGGAGGCGGCCGACGTCGCGCACTCGCTCGCGACGGCCCGCGCCCGCTTCGAGCACCGGGCCGTCGTCCTCGGCGGCGACCGGGACGAACTGGTCGCGGGGCTGGCGGCGCTCGCCGCCGGCCAGAACGACGCCAAGGTCGTCACCGGTGTCGCGCCGGTGACGCGCCGTCCCGTCTTCGTCTTCCCCGGTCAGGGGTCGCAGTGGGCGGGGATGGCGGCGGACCTGATCGACCAGGCGCCCGCGTTCGCCGACCGGATGGCGGCCTGCGCGCGGGCGCTGGAGCCGTTCGTCGACTGGGACCTGTTCGCCGTGCTGCGGCGCGAGCCCGGGGCGCCGGGCTTCGACCGGGTGGACGTCGTGCAGCCCGTGCTGTGGGCCGTCATGGTGTCGCTGGCCGAGCTGTGGCGGGCCAACGGGGTGGTCCCGGAGGCCGTCGTCGGCCACTCGCAGGGCGAGATCGCCGCGGCCGTCGTGGCGGGCGCACTGTCCCTGGAGGACGGCGCGCGGGTGGTCGCCCTGCGCAGCCGGCTGATCGGCGAGCAACTCGCCGGACAGGGCGGCATGATGTCCGTCCCGCTCGGCGCGGAGGCCGCCACCGCCCGCATCGAGCGCTGGGGCGGCCGGCTGTGCCTGGCCGCGGTCAACGGCCCCGGCTCCGTGGTGGTCTGCGGAGACCCCGAGGCGCTGGCCGAACTCTTCGCCGAACTGACCGGCGAGGGCCTGCGGGCCAAGAACATCCCGGTCGACTACGCGTCCCACTCCCAGTACGTCGAGGCCATCCGCGAGAGCCTCATCGAGATCCTCGCCCCGGTGACCCCCCGGCCCGCGTCCGTCGCGTTCTACTCCACGGTGACCGGCGACCTCGCCGACACCACCGCCTTCGGCGCGGAGTACTGGTACACCAACCTCCGCGAGACCGTACGGTTCGACGAGGCCACCCGGGCGCTGCTGCGGGACGGATTCGACCTCTGGGTCGAGTGCAGCCCGCACCCCGTGCTGCGGCACGGCGTGGAGGCGACCTTCGAGGCCGAGGAGGCCGACGCCGCGGTGGTCGGGTCGCTGCTCCGCGACCAGGGCGACCTCACCCGGTTCCTGACCTCCCTCGCGAACGCGCACGTCTGCGGGGCGAAGGTCGACTGGACCGCCGGACGGCCCGCCGCGCGCGTGGTCGACCTGCCGACGTACGCCTTCCAGCGCGAGCGCTACTGGCAGAACCCCGAGTCGGCCGTCGAGGTGACCGCGCTGGGCCAGGAGCCGATCGAGCACCCGCTGCTGCGCGCCGCCGTCACCCTCGCCGACGGCGACGGGCACCTGTTCACCGGCCGCGTCTCGCTGCGCACCCACCCCTGGCTGGCCGACCACGACGCGCTCGGCACGGTGCTCATGCCGGGCACCGGCTTCGTCGACCTGGCGCTGATCGCGGGTCAGCAGGCCGGGTGCCCGGTGCTCGAAGAGCTGACCATCCAGGCGCCGCTGATCCTCGCGGACGACGAGAACGTGCTGGTGCAGGTCGTCGTCGGGCCCGCCGACGAGTCCGGCGCCCGCCCGGTCGCCGTGCACTCGCGCCGGGACGACGACCCCGACGGGCCGTGGACGTGTCACGCGTCCGGCGCGCTGCGGGACCGTGCCGCGACACCGTCCGATGCCGGTCTGGCGACCTGGCCGCCGCGCGACGCGACCGCGATCGCGCTCGACGGCGCGTACGACCGGCTCCTTGAGCGCGGGTACGCCTACGGCCCGGTGTTCCAGGGCCTGCGGGCGGCCTGGCGGCGGGGCGACGAGCTGTTCGCCGAGGTGAGGCTCCCCGAGGAGGCCCACGGCGACGCCGAGCGGTTCGCGGTGCACCCGGCCGCCCTGGACGCCGCTCTTCACACGGCCCTGGTGACCGGGTCGGGTGACACCGTCCTGCCGTTCGCCTGGACCGATGTCACGCTGCACGCGGTCGGCGCCACCGAACTGCGGGTGCGGCTCACTCCGGAGGGGCCGGACGCGGTGCGGCTGGAGGCGGCCGACGCCGCGGGCCGCCCGGTGCTGACCGTGGCGGGGCTGGTCAGCCGGCCGGTCTCCGCCGAGCAACTGGCCCCGGCGGCGGAGACGAAGGCGCTCTCGCCGTACCGGATCGTCTGGCGGCCGGTCTCCGCGCCCGCGGAGGGCCCGGCGGAAAGCATTGAGGTCGCCGTCTATCACTGCCCCGTCCCGGCCGGCGATGCCGTGCCGGGCGAGGTGCGGGAGATCGTCCAGCAGGTGCTCGGCGCGCTGCGCGACCGGCTCGCCGACGAGCGGGCCGCGACCGGCCCGCTGGTGCTGGTCACCCGGGGGGCCGTCGCCGTGGACGGCGGCCCGGTCGAGCTGACCCAGGCGCCCGTGTGGGGCCTGGTCCGGGCGGCCCAGGCGGAGAACCCCGGCGCGTTCGTGCTGGTCGACGCCGACGATCCCGATGTCACCCCGGAGACGCTGGCCCGCGCCGCCGCCACCGGCGAGCCCGAGCTCGCGCTGCGCGGCGGCGAACTCCTCGTGCCACGCCTGGCGGTCGTCCCCGAGACGGACGGCGTCCCCGGTGCCTCGCTCGCCCCGGCCGGCGCTGTGCAGAACGGTGCTGTGCAGGACGGCGCGGCGCTCGACGCTGCGGTGCCCGGCGGTCGGGTGCTCGACCCGGACGGCACGGTGCTGATCACGGGTGGCACCGGTGGCCTGGGCGGGCGCGTCGCGCGGCACCTGGTCACCGCGTACGGCGTGCGCCGCCTGGTGCTGACCAGCCGCCGGGGCGTCGCCGCGCCCGGTGCCGCGGAGCTTCGCGAGGAGCTGACCGGCCTGGGAGCGGACGTCACCATCGCGGCCTGCGACGTCGCCGACAAGGCCGCGCTCGCCGCCGTCATCGACGCGATCCCGGACGGGCACCCGCTCACCGGCGTCGTGCACACCGCGGGCGTGCTCGCCGACGGGGTGCTCGCCACCCTCACGCCGGACGACTTCGAATCCGTGCTGAGGCCCAAGGCGGACGCCGCCTGGCACCTGCACGAGCTGACCGAGCACCTCGACCTGGCCGTCTTCGCCCTGTTCTCCTCGGTCGCCGGCACCATCGGCGCCGCCGGACAGGCCAACTACGCCACGGCGAACGCGTTCCTCGACGCGCTCGCCGCCCACCGGCGCGCCTCGGGCCTGCCGGCGACCTCGATGGCCTGGGGCCCGTGGACCGGCGTCGGCATGGCCGACGCGCTCGACGACCAGCACGCGCGGAGACTGCGCCGCGACGGGCTTCCGCCGCTCACTCCCGAGCAGGGCCTGATCCTGTTCGACGCCGCGCTCTCCGCCGGGGACGCCCATCTCGCCCTGGTCCGCCTGGACCCGGCCGGGCTCCGCGCCCAGGCGTCCGCCGACGCGCTCCCCGCCGTGCTCGGCGACCTGGTACGGAGGCCGCCGCGCAGGGCCGCGCGCGACTCGGGAACGGCCGACGGTTCGCTCGCCGACCGGCTGGCCGGTCTCGGGCCCGACGAGGTCACCCGTACGCTGCTCGACCTGGTGCGGACCTGCGTCGCGGACGTGCTCCGGCACTCGTCGGCCGACGCGATCGAGCCGGACCGGGCCTTCAAGGAGCTGGGCTTCGACTCGCTGACGGCGCTGGAGATGCGCAACCGGCTCAACGCGGCCACCGGCCTCCGGCTCCCCGCCACGATGATCTTCGACTATCCGACGAGCCGCGCCGCGGCGAACCGCCTGGCCGAGCTGCTCGCCCCGGCGGCCACGTCCGCCCCCGTCCCGGTGCCCGCGTCGGCGGTCACGCCGGGTGCGGACGAGCCGATCGCGATCATCGGCATGGCCTGCCGGTACCCGGGTGGGGTGTCCTCGCCGGAGGACCTGTGGCGGCTGGTCGCCGACGGCGTGGACGCGATCTCCGAGTTCCCCGCCGACCGCGGCTGGGACGTCGACGCGCTGTACGACCCCGAGCGCGGCGCGCCGGGCAAGGTGTACGCGCAGGGCGGCGGCTTCCTGTACGAGGGAGCCGAGTTCGACGCCGGGTTCTTCGGGATCTCGCCGAACGAGGCGCTGACGATGGACCCGCAGCAGCGGCTGCTGCTGGAGACCTCGTGGGAGGCGATCGAGCGGGCGGGCATCGACCCGGATACGCTGCGGGGCTCGGCGACCGGGGTGTTCGCCGGGATGATGTACCACGACTACGCCGCGAACAGCAGCACCGGATCCATCGCCTCGGGCCGGGTGTCGTACGTCTTCGGGTTCGAGGGCCCGTCGGTCACGATCGACACCGCGTGCTCGTCCTCGCTGGTGGCGCTGCACCTGGCGGTCCAGTCGGTGCGGTCGGGGGAATGCTCCCTCGCGCTGGCCGGCGGGGTGACGCTGATGGCCACCCCGGAGATGCTGGTCGACTTCAGCGAGCAGCAGGGCCTGTCGCCGGACGGCCGCTGCCGCGCGTACGGCGCGGGCGCGGACGGCACCTCACTCGGTGAAGGCGTCGGCGTGCTGCTGGTGGAGCGGTTGTCGGACGCGCGGCGGCTCGGGCACCGGGTGCTCGCGGTGGTGCGGGGCTCGGCGGTGAACCAGGACGGTGCGTCGAATGGTCTGACGGCGCCGAACGGTCCGTCGCAGGAGCGGGTGATCCGCCAGGCGCTGGCCAACGCGCGGTTGTCGGTGCGGGACGTCGATGCGGTGGAGGGTCACGGCACCGGGACGACGCTGGGTGACCCGATCGAGGCGCAGGCGGTTTTGGCGACCTATGGTCAGGATCGGCCTGAGGAGCGGCCGCTGTGGCTGGGGTCGCTGAAGTCGAACATCGGTCATGCCCAGGCGGCGGCCGGTGTCGGCGGGGTCATCAAGATGGTGCAGGCGATCCGGCACGGGGTGCTGCCCAAGACGTTGCACGTGGACGAGCCCTCTCCGCACATCGAGTGGTCGGCGGGTCAGGTTCGGTTGCTGACCGAGGCGATGCCGTGGCCGGAGGTGGACCGCCCCCGTCGTGCGGGTGTGTCGTCGTTCGGGATCAGCGGCACCAACGCCCACGTCATCATCGAGCAGGCCCCCGCCGACCTCGCCCCTGCGGATGTCCTCCTCGCTGAGGCCCCCTCCCCGGCCCTGCTCACCGGCACCGTCCTCCCCGCCACGCCGGAGCTGACCGACGGCACCGCGCAGGTCCCGGTCGAGAACGAGAGCGCGGCTCCGGTGGCGTGGGTGGTGTCAGGCAAGACGGCGGACGCGCTGGCCGGCCAGGCGGCCCGGGTGCTGTCCTTCGTGCAGGACCGTCCCGCCCTGAGCGTGGCCGACATCGGCTACTCGCTGGCGACGACGCGGGCGTCGTTCGAGCGGCGGGCGGTCATCACGGGTGGGGATCGGGCCGGGCTGCTGGCGGGGCTGGCGGCACTGGCTGAGGGCGGCACCGCACCTGGGGTGGTGCAGGGTGTCGCCCGTTCCGGTGGGAAGGTGGGTGTGCTGTTCACCGGTCAGGGTGCCCAGCGCCTGGGCATGGGCCGTGAACTGCACGCGGCGTTCCCGGTGTTCGCGCAGGCCTTCGACGCGGTCGTGGACGAGCTGGATGGGCATCTGGATCGGCCGTTGCGTGAGGTGATCTGGGGCTCCGACGCCGATCTGGTGGACCAGACGGCGTATGCGCAGGCGGGGTTGTTCGCGGTGGAGGTGGCGCTGTTCCGCCTGGTCTCCTCGTGGGGGGTGCGGCCGGACTACCTGGCCGGTCACTCGGTCGGGGAGCTGGCCGCCGCGCACGTCGCCGGGATGTTGTCACTCGCCGACGCGTGCCGGCTGGTGGCGGCGCGGGGCCGGTTGATGCAGGCCCTGCCGTCGGGTGGGGCGATGGTCGCCATCCAGGCCACCGAGGACGAGGTGACCCCCCTGCTCACCGACGGAGTGGACATCGCCGCCGTCAACGGCCCTCGCGCCGTGGTGGTCTCCGGGCAGGAAGCCCCCGTTCTGGCCCTGGCCGCGCGGCTGGCGGAGCAGGGGCGGAAGACGCGCCGGTTGCGGGTCTCCCACGCCTTCCACTCCCACCTGATGGAGCCGATGCTCGCCGACTTCGCCGAGGTGGCGGAGTCGCTGACCTACGCTCCGGCGTCGATCCCGATCGTGTCCACCGTCACCGGCGGCCTCGCCGACGACGGGTTCGGCACCGCCGAGTACTGGGTGGACCAGGTGCGCGGGGCGGTGCGGTTCGCCAGCGCGGTGACCACCCTGGCGGCCCAGGGGGTGACCCGGTTCGTGGAGCTGGGCCCGGACGCGGTGCTCACCGCGATGGCCCAGCAGACCCTCGACGAGGCCGACAACGCGATCTTCACCGCCACCATGCGGGCCGGACGGCCCGAACCGGGCACGGTCGTCGCCGCGCTCGGGCAGCTGCACACCACCGGCGTCCCGGTCGACTGGCAGGCCTTCTACGCCGAGGCCGGCGCCAACCGCGTCGACCTGCCCACCTACGCCTTCCAGCGTCAGCGTTACTGGATCGACGCGGACCGGCCGACCGTCGGGAGGATGGCGGTCGACCTGCCCCCGATCGACGAGGACGCCGCCGCGGCGCTGCGGCAGCGGCTCGGCGGCCTGTCGGGGGTCGCGCGGGCGCAGGCGGCGCTCGACCTGGTTCAGGAACAGGTCGCCGTGGTGCTCGGCCACTCCTCGCAGGAGCCGGTCGACGCCGACCGCGCCCTGTCGGAGCTCGGCTTCGACTCGCTGGCCGCGATCGAGCTGCGCAAGCGGCTCAGCGCGATGACCGGGCTCTCGCTGCCGTCCACCCTGGTCTTCGACTATCCGACGTGTCAGGCGATCGCCGCCTACCTGGACGGCGAGATCGGCGCGGGAGGCTCGGCCTCGCCGGTGTTCGCGGAGCTGGACGCGCTGGAGACGGCCCTGGAGAACTGCGACGTGATGGGCGACGAGTCCGGGAGGATCACCGCCCGCCTGGAGGCGCTCCTGCGCCGCTGGCAGGACTCCCGGGTGATGGGCGGCATCGCCGCGGACAACGACTTCAGCTACGCCAGCGACGAGGAACTGTTCGCGGCCATCGACAGCGAACTCGGCGTCGATTCGCCGACAGTCCCTTCCAGTGGAGATTGACATGATTGACGTCGACAAACTCAGGGACTACCTGAAGCGGGCGACCGCCGATCTGAGCCGGACCAAGCGGCTGCTGCGCGACATGGAGGCGCGGCAGGGGGAGCCGATCGCGATCGTCGCGATGAGCTGCCGCTACCCGGGCGGCGTCTCCTCCCCGGAGGACCTGTGGGAGCTGGTCGCCAGCGGGGGCGACGCGGTCTCGTCGTTCCCCGTCAACCGCGGCTGGGACGTGTCCGGGCTCTACGACCCGGAACCCGGCGCGCCCGGCAAGACCTACACCACCATGGGCGGCTTCCTGCACGACGCGGGCCAGTTCGACGCCGACTTCTTCAAGATCAGCCCGAGGGAGGCGCGGGAGACCGACCCGCAGCAGCGGCTGCTGCTGGAGACCACCTGGGAGCTGTTCGAACGCGCCGGGATCGACGCCGCGTCACTGCGCGGCAGCCGTACCGGTGTCTTCACCGGCATCGTCTACCACGACTACGCGCCGGGCGGCGGTGCCGGCGGGCTGGCCAGCGTGGCGTCTGGCCGGATCGCCTACAGCTTCGGCCTGGAGGGCCCGGCGGTCACCGTCGACACGGCCTGCTCGTCCTCCCTCGTCGCGCTGCACTGGGCGATCCAGGCGCTGCGGGCCGGTGAGTGCACGCTGGCCGTCGTCGGCGGCGCGACGGTCATGGCCGGGCCGGACTCGTTCGTCGGGTTCAGCCAGGAGCGGGGGCTCGCGGCCGACGGCCGGTGCAAGTCCTTCGCGGCGGCGGCGGACGGCACGGCCTGGGGCGAGGGCGTCGGCCTGCTGCTGGTCGAGCGTCTCGTGGACGCGGAGCGCAACGGCCACCCGATCCTCGCGGTCGTACGCGGCAGCGCGGTCAACTCCGACGGCGCGAGCAACGGCCTGACCGCCCCGAACGGGCCGTCCCAGCAACGGCTCATCCAGCAGGCGCTGGCCAGCGCCCAGCTGTCCGCCCAGGACGTGGACGTGGTCGAGGGCCACGGCACCGGAACGACGCTCGGCGACCCGATCGAGGCGCAGGCGATCATCGCGACGTACGGCCGGAACCGCCCGGCCGGCCGGCCGCTGTGGCTGGGGTCGCTGAAGTCGAACATCGCCCACACCCAGGCGGCGGCTGGAGTGGCCGGGATCATCAAGATGGTCATGGCGCTGCGTCACGGCGTCCTGCCCAAGACGCTGCACGTCGACGAGCCCTCGCCCAACGTGGACTGGTCGGCCGGCGCCGTCCGGCTGCTCACCGAGCCGGTTCCCTGGTCCGCCTCCGGACGCCCGCGCCGCGCGGGGATCTCCTCCTTCGGGCTCAGCGGCACCAACGCGCATGTGATCATCGAGGAGCCGCCGACGGCCGAGGAGGACCCGCAGGTCTTCTCGCGCCCGCCGGCCTCGACGGTGCCGGTCCTGCCGGTGCTGCTCTCCGCGCACACCGGTGCGGCGCTGCCCGCGCAGGCTGTGCGGCTGCTGACCCACCTGGACTCCAGGCCGGAGCTGTCACTGCCCGACATCGGGTTCACCTCGGCGACCGCGCGGGCGGCGCTGCCGCACCGTGCGGTGCTGGTCGCGGCCGACCGCGAGGACCTGCGGCGCGGCCTGACCGCCCTGGTGTACGGCACCGACGGCCCCGACGTGCTGCGCGGCGTGGCGCAGCCCCGCGGCGGGACGGCGTTCCTGTTCACCGGCCAGGGGGCGCAGCGGCCGGGGATGGGCCAGGAGCTGCATGCCGCGTTCCCCGCGTTCGCCGAGGCGTTCGACGAGGTCGCCGCCGAGCTGGACGTCCACCTGGCCCGGCCGTTGCGGGAGGTGCTCTGGAGCGACGACACCGGGGCGATCGACCAGACCCTCTACACCCAGGCCGGGCTGTTCGCGATCGAGGTGGCGCTGTTCCGGCTGCTGGAGGCGTGGGGACTGCGGCCCGACTACCTGGCCGGTCACTCCGTCGGCGAGCTGGCCGCCGCGCACGCGGCGGGCGTGCTGTCGGTCGCGGACGCGGCCGAGCTCGTGGCGGCGCGCGGGCGGTTGATGCAGGCGCTGCCCGACGGCGGGGCGATGATCAGCGTGCAGGCGAGCGAGGAGGAGATCGCGCCGCTGCTCGACGACCGGGTCGGCCTGGCCGCGATCAACGGGCCGTCCGCCGTGGTGATCTCCGGCGTCGACGCCGCCGTGAGCGAGCTCGCCGCGCGGTTCGAGGCCAAGGGCCGCAAGATCCGGCGGCTGCGGGTGTCCCACGCCTTCCACTCGCCGCTGATGGAGCCGATGCTCGCAGAACTGCGCACCGTGGCGCAGGGACTGACCTACCACCCGCCGCGGGTCCCGCTCGTCTCGACGGTCACCGGCGGGCCGGTCGGCGCCGCGGAGCTGGCCAACGCCGACTACTGGCTCCGCAACGCGCGGCAGACCGTGCGCTTCCACGAGGCCGTGCGGTGGCTGGCGGACGGCGGCGTCACCACCTTCCTCGAACTCGGTCCCGCCGCCGTGCTCACCGCGCTGGCGGCCGACGGCGCGCCCGGCGAGGACCGCGCGTACGTGCCGCTGCTGCGCGGGTCCTCCCGCAGCGCCGGCGAGGCGCACGACGTCGTCTCGGCGTTGGGCACCCTGCACGTGCGCGGCCGTGCGATCGACTGGCGGGCGTTCTACGAGGGCACCGGTGGCACCCGGACCGAGCTCCCCACGTACGCCTTCCAGCGCAAGCAGTACTGGCGGGAGACCCCGGCCCTGCCGGACGCCGACCTGGACGCGTGGCGCTACAAGATCGACTGGCACGAGGTGCCGGCAGGCGCTCCCGCGCTGACCGGCGCGTGGCTGGTCGCCGTGCCCGGCGGCGAGATCGGGGACGGTGCTCGCGAGGCGGTCGCGACGCTGACGGCCGGAATCGCCGGCCGGGGCGCGACCGTCGAGGTGCTGGAGACCGGCGCCGACCGCGCCGCGACGGCCGACGCCGTGCGCCGGGCCCTCGCGGGCGGGACACCCCTCGCGGGGGTGCTGTCCCTGCTGGCCTTCGACGAACGCCCGCATCCCCGGCACGACGCGCTGCCCGCCGGCACCGCCGCGACCCTCACCCTCGTGCAGGCGCTCGGCGACGCCGGAGTGACCGCGCCGGTGTGGTGCGTCACCCGGCGGGGGGTCGGCACGGGCCCCTCGGACGCGCCGCCGAGCCCGGACCAGGCGACGATCTGGGGCCTCGGCGTCGGTGTCGCCCTCGACCACCCCGAGCGCTGGGGCGGCATGGTCGACCTGCCCGAGACGATCGACGAGGCGGCCCTCGACGGGCTCGCCGCCGTCCTGTCCGGGACCACCGGGGAGGACCAGGTCGCGGTCAGGTCCGGACGGATTCTCGGCCGGCGCATGGTGCCGGCCGGCCTCGGCGGGACCGCTCCCGCGCGGTCGTGGCGGCCGCGCGGCACCATCCTCATCACCGGCGGCACCGGCGGGCTGGGCGCGCACGTGGCGCGCTGGCTCGCGGGCCGCGGCGCCGAGCACATCGTGCTGGCCGGCCGCAGGGGTGCGGCCACCCCCGGAGCGGCGGAGCTCGCCGAGGAGCTGACCGCCCGGGGAACCCGGGTGAGCGTCGTCGCCTGCGACGTCGCCCAGCGGGACGCCGTACGCGACCTGCTGGAGAACCTGCCCGCCGAGCCGCCGCTCACCGCCGTCGTGCACGCCGCAGGGGTCCTGCAGCGGATCGCGTCGCCGGCCGACCTCGACGTCGACGAGTTCGCCGAGGTCGGCGAGGCCAAGGTGGCGGGCGCGCGGCACCTCGACGAGCTGCTCGCCGACCGGCCGCTCGACGCGTTCGTGCTGTTCTCGTCGGGCGCGGCGATCTGGGGCAGCGGCGGGCAGACGGCCTACGCCAGCGCCAACGCCTACCTGGACGCGCTCGCGCGCGACCGGCGGGCCCGCGGCCTGACGGCCACCTCCATCGCCTGGGGCCCCTGGGAGAGCGGCATGGTCGACGCCGAGCTCGGCGCGGTGCTGCGCCGGATCGGCACCCCGGCGATGCGGCCCGAGCGGGCCGTCAAGGCCCTCGGCCAGGCGCTCGACCACGACGACACCGAGGTCGTGATCGCCGACTTCGACTGGCCGCGCTTCGTCCCCGCCTACACCCTTGCCCGGCCGCGGCCCCTGCTGAACGCGTTGCCGCCGGCCGGCGCGGACGCAGGCGCCGGTTCCGGGCCCGGCTCCGGTCTCGCCTCCCAGCCGGCCGGGCCGTCTCCGGCGCTGTCCGGCCTCCGCGAGATGGGCCCGGCCGAACAGCAGCGCACGCTGCTCGACCTGGTGCGTACGCAGGTGGCGGCGGTGCTGGGCTACGGCGACGCGACCGAGGTCGAGCCCGGCCGGTCGTTCGAGGACATGGGCTTCGACTCGGTGGCGGCGGTCGAGCTGCGCACCAGGCTGAACACCGCGACGGGGGAGAACCTGCCGAGCACCCTGGTGTTCGACCATCCCTCGCCGAAGGCACTCGCGGAGCACCTCCGCGCCACGCTGTGCGCGCCGGAGGAGCCGTCCGCGGACGTCGTGCTCGCCGACCTCAACAGGATCGGCGCGCAGGCGGGCGCACTGCCGCCCGAGGAACGCGCACGGGTGGCCTCGCAGCTACAGGCCCTGCTCGACGGCCTGACGTCCGCGCCGGAGGGGGCGACCACGGCCGAGCGGCTGGCCACGGCGTCCGCGGACGACCTGTTCGCCTTCATCGACTCCGAACTGATGACCGAGCACTGACCGAGCACCGACCGGCACCGACCAGCACCGACCAGCACCAACGTGGCACCGACTGAGGACTAACTGGGGACTCGCTGATGGGCAACGACGAGAAGCTCCTTGAATATTTGCGCAAGGTCACGGCGGACCTGCACCAGACCCGCTCGCGGCTGCGCCAGGTGGAGGCCGATGCCACCGAACCCATCGCGATCGTCGCCATGGGCTGCCGTTACCCGGGCGGCGTCACCTCACCCGAGGAGCTGTGGCGGCTCGTCGCCGACGAGGTCGACGCCATCGGCCCGTTCCCGGTCGACCGCGGCTGGGACCTCGACACCGAGCGCAGCTACGTACGGGAGGGCGGCTTCGTCGCCGACGTGGCGGGATTCGACGCCGGTTTCTTCGGCATCGCGCCCCGCGAGGCGCTGGCCATGGACCCGCAGCAGCGCCTGGTGCTGGAGGTCGCCTGGGAGACGCTCGAACGCGCCGGCCTCGACCCCCACTCCGTACGCGGTGAGCGGGTCGGCGTGTTCGTCGGCTCCGGCATGCAGGACTACGCGGGCCTGCTGGACGCGGCCCCCGAGGTGGCCGAGGCCTACCTGGGCACGGCCACCGCGTCCGCGGTGATCTCCGGGCGGGTGGCCTACACCCTCGGCCTGGAGGGGCCGACCCTCACGGTCGACACCGCGTGCTCGTCGTCCCTGGTGGCGCTGCACCTGGCGGCGCAGGCGCTGCGCAACCGGGAGTGCGCGCTCGCGCTGGCCGGTGGCGTGATGGTCATGTCCACGCCGGGCCCGTTCATCGGGATGAGCAAGCAGAGCGGCCTCGCCCGGGACGGCCGGTGCAAGGCGTTCTCCGACAGCGCCGACGGCACCGGCTGGGCCGAGGGCGCCGGTCTGCTCCTGCTGGAGCGACTGTCGGACGCGCAGCGCAACGGGCACCACGTGCTGGCCGTCATCCGCGGTTCCGCGGTCGGCTCCGACGGCGCCAGCAACGGCCTCACCGCGCCGAACGGCCCGGCGCAGCAGCGGGTGATCCGCGACGCGCTCGCCGGCGCCGAACTGACCACGGCGGACATCGACGCGGTGGAGGGACACGGCACCGGCACCACCCTCGGCGACCCGATCGAGGCGCAGGCCCTGCTCGCCACCTACGGCAAGAACCGGCCGGCCGACCAGCCGCTGTGGCTGGGCTCCGTGAAGTCCAACATCGGCCACGCGCAGGCCGCCGCCGGGGTCAGCGGCGTGATCAAGATGGTCATGGCCATGCGGCACGGGGTGCTGCCGCGCACCCTGCACGTCACCGAGCCGTCCTCGCACGTGGACTGGACGGCGGGGAACGTCCGGCTGCTGACCGAGCGGCGGCCGTGGCCGTCGGGTGACCGGCCTCGCCGGGCGGGCGTCTCGTCGTTCGGCGTGAGCGGCACCAACGCCCACGTCGTGCTGGAGGAGGCGCCCCCCGCCGAGCCGGTGACGCAGAGCACTCCCGCGAGCGCGCCGGTGTGGCCGGCCGCGACGCCCGTGCCGCTGCCGGTCTCGGCACGCGACGCCGACTCGCTGCGCGCCCAGGCGGCCCGGCTGCTGGAGCACCTCGACGGGTCGCCGGACACGTCCGTCGTCGACCTCGGCTACTCCCTGGCGACGAGCCGGGCCGCGCTCGCGCACCGGGCGGTGCTGCTCGCGACCGACCGGGAGTCCGTCCTGCGTGGCCTGGCCGAGCTCAGCGCGGGCGAGCCGTCGGCGGCCATCGTGCGGGGCACGGCGGCCGAGAGCGACACCGCCTTCCTGTTCACCGGTCAGGGCGCCCAGCGCCTGGGCATGGGCCGTGAACTGCACGCGGCGTTCCCGGTGTTCGCGCAGGCTTTCGACGCGGTCGTGGACGAGCTGGATGGGCATCTGGATCGGCCGTTGCGTGAGGTGATCTGGGGCGAGGACCCCGATCTGGTGGACCAGACGGCGTATGCGCAGGCGGGGTTGTTCGCGGTGGAGGTGGCGCTGTTCCGCCTCGTGGAGTCGTGGGGGGTGCGGCCGGACTACCTGGCCGGGCATTCGGTGGGTGAGCTGGCCGCCGCGCACGTCGCCGGGGTGCTGTCGCTCGCCGACGCGTGCCGCCTGGTCGCGGCGCGGGGCCGGCTGATGCAGGCGCTGCCGTCGGGTGGGGCGATGGTCGCGGTCGAGGCGACCGAGGACGAGGTGCTGCCGCTGCTGACCGAGGGGGTGGACATCGCGGCGGTCAACGGGCCGCGCGCGGTGGTGGTCTCCGGGCAGGAAGCCCCGGTCCTGGCTTTGGCGGCTCAGTTGGCGGAGCAGGGGCGGAAGACGCGCCGGTTGCGGGTCTCCCACGCCTTCCACTCTCACCTGATGGAACCGATGCTCGCCGACTTCGCCGAGGTGGCGGAGTCGCTGACGTACGGGCGGCCGTCGATCCCGATCGTGTCCACCGTCACCGGCGCCTTCGCCGACTCCGGCTTCGGCACCGCGCGGTACTGGGTGGACCAGGTGCGGGGCGCGGTGCGGTTCGCCGACGCCGTCAGCACCCTCGCCGGGCAGGGAGTGACCCGGTTCGCCGAGCTGGGCCCGGACGCGGTGCTGACCGCGATGGCCCGGCAGACCGTCGGAACCGGCGCGCTCCTCCCGACCCTCCGCAAGGACCGGCAGGAGCCCGTCGCCATGATCGCCGCCCTCGCCGGGCTGCACACGAGCGGGCTTCCCGTGGACTGGCAGGCCGTCTTCGCCGGAAGCGGCGCCGTGCGGGTGGACCTCCCGACGTACGCGTTCCAGCGGCGCAGATACTGGGTGGAGGCCGCTCCCACCGCCGACGTGGCCGCCGCCGGCCTGGACGCCCCGGGGCATCCGCTGCTGGGCGCGGTCGTCCAGATGCCCGACTCCGGGGAGGTCGTCCTCACCGGCCGCCTGTCCACCCGCGCGCAGCCGTGGCTCGCCGACCACCGCGTCATGGGCCGGGTCCTGGTGCCCGGGACGGCGTTCGTCGAACTGGCGATCCGCGCCGGTGACCAGGTCGGCTGCGCCGTGCTCGACGAGCTGACCCTGCACGCGCCGCTGGCGCTGCCGGAGGCGGACTCCGTCCATCGCGGCGTCCGGATCCAGGTGGTGCTCGGCCCGCAGGACGCCGCGTCCCCCGCGCGTACGGTGGCGATCTACTCCCGTCTCGACGAACCGGGCACGGACCTGCCGTGGACCCTGCACGCCGAAGGCGTGCTGACCGCCGGGGCCGCCCCCGCCGAGGACGCGACGGCCGAGTGGCCGCCGCCCGGGGCCGTCCCGGTCGAGCTCGGCGACCTGTACGGCGACCTCGCCGAAGCCGGCCTCGGCTACGGCCCGGTCTTCCAGGGCCTGCGTGCCGTCTGGCGCTCGGGCGACGAGGTGTTCGCCGAGGTCGCGCTGCCCGAGCAGGCGGCGTCCGCCGCCGCCGACTTCGGCATCCACCCGGCCCTGCTGGACGCCTGCCTGCACACCGCGGCCTTCGCCGGGCTGTTCGAGCAGCAGGCCGTGGTGCCGTTCGCGTGGTCACGGGTCACCCTGCACGCCGCCGGCGCACCCGCCGTCCGCGTACGGCTGACCCCGGCCGGCGCCGGGACGGTGACGCTGGACGTCGCCGACACGAGCGGACGGCCGGTGCTGTCCGCCGACTCGCTGACGCTGCGCCCGATCTCCGCCGAGCAGGCGTCGTCGCCGGCCCTGCCGGAGAACCTGTACCGGGTGGAGTGGTCGCCCCTCCCGGTGAGCACGGCCCAGCCGTCGCCCGCCGAGGTGGTCGTGGTCCGCGGTGAGCCGGGTGTGTCGGCGGATGCGGTGCGTGGGGCGACGCATGCGGTGCTGTCGGCGTTGCAGTCGTGGCCGGAGGAGGAGCGGCCGGCCGATGCGGTGCTGGCGGTGGTCACCTCGGGCGCCGTGGGGCTGCCCGGTGAGGACGTGACCGATCTGGCCGGTGCCGCGGTGTGGGGGCTGGTGCGTTCGGCGCAGTCGGAGTTGTCCGGCCGGGTGGTTCTGGTGGACACCGACGGCTCGGTGGACGTGCCGGTCGTGGTGGCGTCGGGCGAGCCGCAGGTCGTGGTGCGCGACGGGGTGATGTACGCGGCCCGCCTGGTCCGGGTGCCGGCCGGCGCTCCGGAGGCCGGGCCCGCCGGGTTCGGCGACGGAGCCGTCCTGGTCACCGGCGGCACCGGCGCGCTGGGCGAACTCGTGGTCCGGCACCTGGTGGCCCGGCACGGCGTGCGCCGCCTGGTGCTGGTGAGCCGCCGCGGCCCGGAGGCGCCCGGCGCCGCCGAACTGCGCGACGAAATCGCCGGGCTCGGCGCCGAGGTGTCGGTGGTCGCGTGTGACGTGGCCGAGCGGGACGCGTTGGCGGCTCTGCTGGCCGGGGTGGACGTCTCGGCCGTGGTGCACATGGCGGGTGTGCTGGACGACGGTGTGATCGGGTCGCTGACGCCGGAGCGGGTGGATCGGGTGCTGCGTCCGAAGGTGGACGCGGCGCTGAATCTGCACGAGCTGACGCGTGATCGTGAGCTGGCGGCGTTCGTGTTGTTCTCCTCGGCGTCGGGGGTGTTCGGGACGCCGGGTCAGGGCAGCTACGCCGCGGCGAACGCCTTCCTGGACGCCCTCGCCACGCACCGCCGGGCGAACGGCCTCACCGCCCAGTCACTGGCCTGGGGCCCGTGGGCGGCCGGCATGGCCGGCACCCTGGAGCAGTCGCGCTTCTCCCAGGGCGGCTTCGTCCCGCTGAACGCCGACACCGGGCTGGCCGCCTTCGACGCCGCCCTCACGACGGCCGAGCCGGTGCTGGCGCCGCTGACCCTGAACCTCCCCGGCCTGCGCGCCCAGGCCGAGAACCTGCCCCAGCTGCTGCGCGGCGTCGTCCCCGCGGTCCGCCGGCGCAGCGCCGGGGCCGGATCCGCCGACGGCGCGCTCGCGCGGCGGCTGGCCGACCTGCCCGAGGAAGAGCGGCAGCCCATGCTGCTGCGGCTCGTGCTCGGACACGTGGCGCAGGTGCTGGGCTTCGCCTCGACCGACGCGATCGAGCCGGACCGGGCGTTCGGCGAGTTCGGCTTCGACTCGCTCTCCGCGGTGGAGTTCCGAAACGCGCTGAACGCCGAGACCGGCCTGCGGCTGCCCGCCTCGCTGGTCTTCGACTATCCGTCCCCGACCGCGCTCGCCCGTCACCTCGCCGCCGAACTCACCGGAACGGGCCGGAAGATCACCGCCGTACGCTCCGCCACGGACGCGACGGACGAGCCGCTGGCGATCGTGGGCATGGCGTGCCGGTATCCGGGCGGGGTGTCCTCGCCGGAGGACCTGTGGCGGCTGGTCGCGGGCGGGGTGGACGCGATCTCCGAGTTCCCGGTGAACCGTGGCTGGGACGTCGAGGAGTTCTTCGACCCCGACGGCGCCCGGCCCGGCACCAGTTATGTGAAGCGGGGTGGGTTCCTGCACGAGGCGGCGGAGTTCGACGCCGGGTTCTTCGGGATCTCGCCGAACGAGGCTCTGGTGATGGATCCGCAGCAGCGGTTGCTGCTGGAGACCTCGTGGGAGGCGATGGAGCGGGCGGGGATCGACCCTGGCTCGTTGCGGGGGTCGGCGACCGGGGTGTTCGCCGGGATGATGTACCACGACTACGCCGCGAACAGCAGCACCGGGTCGATCGCTTCGGGCCGGGTGTCGTATGTGTTCGGGTTCGAGGGCCCGTCGGTCACGGTCGACACCGCCTGCTCGTCGTCGCTGGTGGCGTTGCATCTGGCCGGGCAGGCGCTGCGGTCGGGGGAGTGCTCGCTGGCGCTGGTGGGTGGTGTGGCGGTGATGGCCACGCCGGAGGCCTTCATCGAGTTCTCCCGCCAGCGCGGGCTGTCGCCCGATGGGCGGTGCCGCGCGTACGGCGCGGGCGCGAACGGTACGGCGTGGGCCGAGGGTTGCGGTGTGCTGCTGGTGGAGCGGTTGTCGGACGCCCGTCGGCTCGGGCACCGGGTGCTCGCGGTGGTGCGGGGTACGGCGGTGAACCAGGACGGCGCGTCGAATGGTCTGACGGCGCCGAACGGTCCGTCGCAGGAGCGGGTGATCCGCCAGGCCCTGGCCAACGCCAGGCTGTCGGTGCAGGACGTCGACGTGGTCGAGGGCCACGGCACCGGCACCACTCTCGGCGACCCGATCGAGGCGCAGGCGGTTTTGGCGACCTATGGTCAGGATCGGCCTGAGGAGCGGCCGCTGTGGCTGGGGTCGCTGAAGTCCAACATCGGTCACGCGCAGGCGGCGGCCGGTGTCGGCGGGGTCATCAAGATGGTGCAGGCGATCCGGCACGGGGTGCTGCCCAAGACGCTGCACGTGGACGAGCCCTCTCCGCACATCGAGTGGTCGGCGGGTCAGGTGCGGTTGCTGACCGAGGCGATGCCGTGGCCGGAGGTGGACCGCCCCCGTCGTGCGGGTGTGTCGTCGTTCGGGATCAGCGGCACCAACGCCCACGTCATCATCGAGCAGGCCCCCGCCGACCTCGCCGCCGATGTCCTCCTCACCGAGGCCCCCTCCCCGGCCCTGCTCGCCGGCACCGCCCAGGTCCTGGCCGAGAGCGGTCAGCCCGCCGACGCCGCAGCGGCGGGCGAAGGCTTGGCGCTCGCCGGTGCTGCCGTTGAGCCGGTGTCCGGTGAGGGCGTGGCCTCCGTCGTCGCCGAGGGCGAGGTCCAGGCCGGGGCTCCGGTGGCGTGGGTGGTGTCGGGCAAGACGCCGGATGCGCTGGCCGGGCAGGCGGCGCGGGTGCTTGCCTTCGTGCAGGACCGTCCCGCCCTGAGTGTCGCGGATGTCGGGTTGTCGCTGGCGACGACGCGGGCGTCGTTCGAGCGTCGGGCGGTGGTGACCGGTGGGGATCGGGCCGGGCTGCTGGCGGGGCTGGCGGCACTGGCGGAGGGCCGTACCGCACCTGGGGTGGTGCGGGGTGTCGCCCGTTCCGGTGGGAAGGTCGGTGTGCTGTTCACCGGTCAGGGCGCCCAGCGGCTCGGCATGGGCCGTGAACTGCACGCGGCGTTCCCGGTGTTCGCCCAAGCCTTCGACGCGGTCGTCGCTGAGCTGGATGGGCATCTGGATCGGCCGTTGCGTGAGGTGATCTGGGGCGCCGACGCCGATCTGGTGGACCAGACGGCGTATGCGCAGGCGGGGTTGTTCGCGGTGGAGGTGGCGCTGTTCCGCCTCGTGGAGTCGTGGGGGGTGCGGCCGGACTACCTGGCCGGGCACTCGGTGGGTGAGCTGGCCGCCGCGCATGTGGCCGGGGTGCTGTCGCTCGCCGACGCGTGCCGCCTGGTCGCGGCGCGGGGCCGGTTGATGCAGGCCCTGCCGTCGGGTGGGGCGATGGTCGCCATCCAGGCCACCGAGGACGAGGTGACCCCCCTGCTCACCGAGGGGGTGGACATCGCCGCGGTCAACGGGCCGCGCGCGGTGGTCGTCTCCGGGCAGGAGGGCCCGGTTCTGGCCCTGGCGGCGCGGCTGGCGGAGCAGGGGCGGAAGACGCGCCGGTTGCGGGTCTCCCACGCTTTCCACTCCCAGCTGATGGAACCGATGCTCGCCGACTTCGCCGAAGTGGCCGAGTCGCTGACCTACGGGCGGCCGTCCATCCCGATCGTGTCCACCGTCACCGGCTCGCCGGCCGACGACGGGTTCGGCACGCCGCGTTACTGGGTGGACCAGGTGCGGGGCGCGGTGCGGTTCGCCGACGCGGTGACCACCCTGGCCGCTCAGGGGGTGACCCGGTTCGTGGAGCTGGGCCCGGACGCGGTGCTGAGCGCGATGGCCCAGCAGACCCTCGACGAGGCCGACACTGCCGTCTTCACCGCCACGATGCGGGCAGAGCGGCCCGAAGCGGACACCGTTGTCGCCGCGCTCGGTCAGCTGCACACCGCCGGCGTCCCGGTCGACTGGCAGGCCTTCTACGCCGAGACCGGCGCCAACCGCGTCGACCTGCCCACCTACGCCTTCCAGCGCGAGTCCTACTGGCTCGACACCCTCGACTACTGGAGGCAGGCCTGGGCCGGGGCCTTCGCGGGGGCGGCCGACATCGCGTCGGCGGGCCTGGACTCGGCGGATCACCCGCTGCTGGGCGCTGTCGTGACGTCGCCGGAGTCGGACGGCGTGGTGCTGACCGGGCGGCTGTCCTCACGTACGCAGGACTGGCTGGCCGACCACCGGGTTCTCGGCAACGTGGTGTTCCCCGGCACCGGCTTCGTCGAGATGGCGATCCGCGCCGGTGACCAGGTCGGCTGCGAGGTGCTTGAGGAACTGACCCTGCAGGCTCCGCTGGTGCTGCCAGAAAGCGGCGTCGCGGTGCGCGTCTCCGTCGGCGCCGCCGACGAAACGGGCCGCCGGTCGGTCAGCGTCCATTCGCGGAGCGAGGACGTCGACGCGCCGTGGGTCTGCCACGCCACCGGCCTGCTGGCCCCCGGCGTGACCGAGCCGGTGGCGGCGGCTCACGAATGGCCACCCGCCGGTGCCGTATCGGTCGATCTCAGCAGCCTGTACGCCGACCTGGCCGAGGCCGGAATCACGTACGGCCCCGTCTTCCAGGGCCTGAAGACGGCATGGCGCCGCGGCGACGACGTCTTCGCCGAGGTGGCGCTGCCCGAGTCCGTGCAGGAGGAGGCCGATCGGTTCGGGATCCACCCGGCCCTGCTCGACGCGTGCCTGCACGCCATCGGGCTGACCAGCGTGATCGGCGAGGAGGCGGCGCTGCCCTTCTCGTGGGCGGGGGTCGCCCTGCACGCGACCGGCGCGCAGGCGGTGCGCGTCCGGGTCACCACGGTCGGCTCGGACGCGGTGAGCATCGCCGTCGCCGACCACACCGGTGCCCCGGTCGCGTCGGTCGAGTCGCTGACCGTACGGACGATCCCGGCCGGCGGGCTCGACACGGCCGCTTCGCGGCAGGCCGCCCCGCTGTTCCGGCTCTCGTGGGCGCCGATCGGTGGCGCGTCACCGGCCACCACCGACCCGGCCGAGGTGGTCGTGGTCCGCGGTGAGCCGGGTGTGTCGGCGGATGCGGTGCGCGGGGCGACACATGCGGTGCTGTCGGCGTTGCAGTCGTGGCCGGAGGAGGAGCGGCCGGCCGATGCGGTGCTGGCGGTGGTCACGTCGGGTGCCGTGGGGCTGCCCGGTGAGGACGTGACCGACCTGGCCGGTGCGGCTGTCTGGGGACTGGTGCGGTCCGCGCAGTCGGAGAACCTGGGCCGGATCCTGCTGCTGGACACCGACGGCTCGGTGGACGTGCCGGTCGTGGTGGCGTCGGGCGAGCCGCAGGTCGTGGTGCGCGACGGGGTGATGTACGCGGCCCGGCTCGTCCGCGTGCCCGCCGAGGTCGAGCCGGTGACGTCGTTCCCGGCCGAGGGGACGGTGCTGGTCACGGGTGGCACCGGGATGCTGGGCCGGTTGGTGGCGCGGCACCTGGTCGTGGCGCACGGGGTGCGTCACCTGCTGCTCACCAGCAGGAGCGCCTCGGCCGAGAGCGCCGCCGACCTGATCGAAGAGCTCGCGGACCTCGGCGCCGAGGTGTCGGTGGCCGCGTGTGACGTGGCCGATCGGGACGCGTTGGCCGCTCTGCTGGCCGGGGTGGACGTCTCGGCCGTGGTGCACATGGCGGGTGTGCTGGACGACGGTGTGATCGGGTCGCTGACGCCGGAGCGGGTGGATCGGGTGCTGCGTCCGAAGGTGGACGCGGCGCTGAACCTGCACGAGCTGACGCGTGATCGTGAGCTGGCGGCGTTCGTGCTGTTCTCCTCGGCGTCGGGGGTGTTCGGGACGCCGGGTCAGGGCAGCTACGCCGCGGCGAACGCCTTCCTGGACGCCCTCGCCGCGCACCGCCGGGCGAACGGCCTCACCGCCCAGTCACTGGCCTGGGGCCTCTGGGACGCCCAGGGCGGCATGGGTGGTGAGCTGACCGCCGTCGAGCGGCAGCGGCTGAGCCGTACGGGTGTGGAACCGCTGTCGGCCGAGCAGGGGCTGGAACTGTTCGACGCGGCCTGCGTCTCGGACGCCTCCGCGGTGGTGCCGATCCGGCTGAACCTCACCGCGCTCGCCGCGGCCGGCCCGGAGGCGCCGGCTCTGCTGGGCAGCCTGGTCCGGCGACCGGCCCGCAGAAGTGCGGCGGGAGTTCCCGCGGCGGCGGCGCAACTGGCCGAGCGACTGGCGCCGCTGTCCGAAGCGGACCGCGTGGCTGCGCTGCTGGAGATCGTGCGTACGCAGGCGGCCGCCGTGCTGGGGCACGCCGGGGCGGAGGCGATCGAGCCCGATCGGGCGTTCGGTGAGCTTGGCTTCGACTCGCTGTCCGCGGTGGAGTTCCGCAACGCGCTGAACGCCCAGGTCGGGCTGCGGCTGCCGGCGTCGCTGGTCTTCGACTACCCCAACGCGCTCGCCGTCGCCGAGTACATCGCGGCCGAGGTGGTCGGTGCGGACACCAGGCGTACGGCGGTGGCGGCCACGGCCGGTTCGGTCGACGAGCCGCTGGCGATCGTGGGCATGGCGTGCCGGTATCCGGGTGGGGTGTCCTCGCCGGAGGATTTGTGGCGGCTGGTGTCCGATGGTGTGGACGCGATTTCGGATTGGCCGGCTGATCGTGGCTGGGATGTCGAGGGGTTGTTCGATC
>NZ_JABBWW010000028.1:0-97760 GCF_014161385.1 Microbispora sp. H10670
CGGGCGCGACGGTCATCGACGCTCCCGACGTCGTGGACGGAAACCTCGTCTCCTGCCGCGGCTGGCCCGACATGCCGCAGTTCGGCCGGGTGATGATGGAGGTCTTCTCGAAGTCCGTCAACTCCGCCTCGGCATGAGCACACCTGGCCTGTTCCGGTGACGACTCTTCGGACCGTCACAGTCGACGGCTCCCCCGTCCACGTCCTGGAGAGCGGCACCGGGCCCGCGGTGCTGATGCTGCACGGCTCCGGACCCGGTACGACCGGATCCGGAGCCTGGGCCACGACCGCACAGGCGCTGGCGACCGGCGCATGATGCAGGCGGTGGCGCAGGTCGGCCAATGGCTCGGGCTCGGCGGCTCGATCGTGGCCAACCTGTTCAACCCGCGACTGATCGTCATCGGGGGCTACTTCGCCTCGCTGGCGGAGTGGCTGCTGCCCCACGCGCAGGATCAGCTGCAGCGGCTCGTGGTGGCCGCCCCCGCCGCCCAGTGCCGATTCGTCGCCTCCACGCTCGGCTTCGGCGCCGCTTCCCGCGGCGCCGCGAGCATGGTGGTCAACCGGATCATCGACGACCCGACCACGATCATGGATTCACTACCCCGGCCGACAGCCTACTGACGGCCCCCACAGACCTGGAGGCGGCACCTCTCCAGCAACCCCTCGTATCCACAACCAACGCCAACAAGCGGCAACAAGCGCGGCGGCGCGCGCCTTGCCTGACGTCCCCCCGGTCAGGAAAGGGTTTCCCATGTCACCACGTCATCGAACGTGGGCCAGGCTGCTCGACGCAGCCCTGCCAGAAAACGGACGACGCCCGAGACGTCGCACCGCGACCACGATGGCCTTAGCCCTCACCGCCCCTTTCATCACGCTCCTCGCGACGCCGGTGAGCGCCGAGGCCCCCACGGCGGCTGAGCCCGCTTTCAGCGCTGCAGCGGCGCTGCTGCAGCCGTCCGCGTCTGCCGCCAAGGCCGCACCACCAGACGCCGGCTTCAAGGTACTCGTGGTGCGCAGCACCCAGGACGCGGTGTCGTCGGCCGGCCTGGCCGCGATCCGGGATGCGGCCAGGCCCGGTGATTTCACGGTCGTGGCGCCCGAGCCCGCTGACGTGGGCGACCATTTCACGAAGAAGAAGCTGAAGCAGTACCGCGCGGTCGTGTTCTTGGACACGGGTCACGCGAGCCCGCTCACGGACGCGCAACGCGCGAACTTCGAGAGCTACTTCCGCGACGGCGGCGGCTTCGTCGGCGTCGGCTCGGCGGTCGAGACCGACGAGTCCTGGTCGTTCCTGACTGACCTCCTGGGGACGCGTGCGTCCGGCAGGACCGACGTGCAATCGGGTGACGTGAAGGTCGCCGACCGCGTCCACGACGCGACCAAGGATCTGCCGCAGCTCTGGTCGCGGACCGATAACTGGTACAACTTCACGAAGAACGTCCGCGGTGTGTCACACGTCCTCGACACCGTCGTCGAGGACCCGTTCGGGCCGCAGCCGCAGGGCGCCAACCTCGACGGGATCGCCGGGGGCACGATGGGCGCCGATCACCCGGTCTCGTGGTGTAAGGACTTCCAGGGCGGCCGCTCGTTCTACACCGGCCTGGGCAACACGGCCGCGAGCTTCGACGCCGGCCTCACCAAGCACCTCAAGGGCGCGATCGGCTGGGCCGCGGGCCAGGCCGACCCGGTCTACAGCGATTGCGGCGCGACCGTGCTGGCCAACTACCAGCAGACGAAGATCGGCTCGCCGCCGAACCTGCAGGAGCCGATCGGCTTCGACCAGCTGCCGGACGGCCGCGTTCTGCAGACGGACCGCCTCGGCTCGCTGCGCATGCACGACTCGACCACGGGCGTCACCACGGTCGTCGCCAACTTCGCCGATCCGAGCCTGCCGATGACGCAGCAGATCTACTCCGCGGGCGAGGACGGGCTCTATGGCCCGGCGGTCGACGCCAACTTCGCGACCAACAAGTGGGTCTACCTCTACTACTCGGCGAAGGAGGTCACCGACGTCAAGCTGAGCGACGGATCGGTCGTCACCCAGATCACGCCGAACACCACCCCGCCGAACGTGGCGGCGTCCAAGACCGCGTGGGATCCGTACGTGGGCTATTTCCAGCTCAGCCGCTTCAAGTTCGTCGACGCCACCGACAGCGCACCGGCGCACCTCGACATGGGCTCCGAGCAGCAGATCATGCGCGTGCCGGTCAACCGCCAGGAGTGCTGCCACGTCGGGGGCGACATCGACTTCGACAAGCACGGCAACCTCTGGATGGTCACCGGCGATGACACGCCCGCAGGCGGCATCAACGCCGGCGGCTACGGGCCGTACAACTCGCAGAAGACCGACGAGCAGCAGACCGTGCGCGTCACCAACGCGACGGGCGGCACGTTCACGCTGACCTTCGAGGGCCAGACGACGGAGCCGATCGCGTGGAACGCGGATCGCGATGCGATCGACGCGGCGCTCGAGGCGCTCTCGAACATCGAGGCGGATGAGATCCAGACCAGCGGCGGCCCGGTCAACACGTCGAACGTCAACGTGTTCTTCCGCCGCGGCAAGCAGCAGTCCGATCAGCCGCAGATCACCGCCGACGGCGCCGGCCTGACCGGCACCGCCACGCCGGCGATCGCCACCAACACGGCGCAGGCGGGCGGCTGGTACCAGCGGCTCACCGGTGACTCGCGCCGCACCGCGCTGAACACCAACGACCTGCGCGGCAAGGTGCTGCGGATCAAGGTCAAGGACGGCGACATCTCCGCCGCCGACGCCAACAAGGCCGACTTCGGCTCCGGCACGGGTGCCTACTCGATCCCGTCGGGCAACCTGTTCCCGCTGGTCGCGGGCGCGCCGCAGGAAAAGACGCGGCCGGAGGTCTACGCGATGGGTTTCCGCAACCCGTTCCGGATCCAGGTCGACGAGAACGACGTGGCCTACGTCGGCGACTACTCGCCCGACGCCCAGACACCGCAGCGCTCGCACGGCCCGGCGGGCACCGGCCGCTACGAGATCGTGCGCAAGCCGTCCAACTACGGCTGGCCGACGTGCTACAAGCGCGACCTCGCGCACTACGAGTGGAACTTCCACGAGTTCGCGCCCGGCACCACCACCGCGGGCACGCCGCTGAACAACCCGCCTAAGAAGTTCGACTGCGACGGGCCGACGCAGCGCAACGACTCGCTGTGGAACATTGAGGGCGGTCCGACGGTCGAGCCGGGCCTGAGGGACGTCCCGCCGGTCACCGACCCGGACATCTGGTACTCCTACCGCGACAACAACACGAGCGCGCCGCTTGGCACCCCGTGCGAGGCCCAGTACGCGCCGACCCCGGGCCCGATCGCGCCCGGCTCGACGACCGAATGCCCGCGGCTGTTCCCCGAGCTGTACACCGGCGGCGTCGGTCCGCACGGGGTCACGAAGTACCACTACGACCCGGAGAACCCGAACCCTCACAAGTTCCCGCCGTACTACGACGACTCGGTGATCATCAGCGAGTGGACGCAGGACACGCTGCGCGAGGTCAAGCTCGACAAGCAGAACAACCACGTCCAGAAGATCAACAACTTCCTGGATTGCGGTAGCCGTGCGAACGCCGGGGCAGGCAGGTTCCGGTTCGAGTGCGACAACCCGATGGACTTGCAGTTCGGTTCTGACGGCGCGTTCTACCTGCTGACCTACGGCAACGGGTTCAACGTCATCAGCCCCGACGCGGGCATGTACAAGTGGGAGTACGTCAAGGGCAAGCGCGCGCCGAAGGCCGTGCTCACCACGGACCGCACCGACGGCTCAACGCCGCTGACCGTGAACTTCTCCAGCGCCGGCTCGCTGGATGAGGATCCCGGCGACTCGATCCGCTACGAGTGGAACTTCGGCGACGGCTCGGCGATCGAGACCGACCCGAACCCGACACACACCTACACGCGGTCCGGCCGCTACACGGCCGTGCTGACCGTGCTCGACTCGTCCGGCAAGCAAACCTCGACCAGCACCGTGATCACCGTGGGCAACACGAGCCCGACGGTGGTCGTCAATACGCCGGTGGAGGGCGGGACGTTCGCGTTCGGCGACGACATCCCGTTCTCGGTCACGGTCACCGACCCCGAGGACGGGACGGTGAATTGCTCCGAGGTGCAGGTGACGTTCGTGCTCGGCCACGACGCGCACGGCCACGCCGAGGAGTCCGTCAACGGC
Organism: Microbispora sp. H10670; assembly: GCF_014161385.1. NCBI lineage: Bacteria > Bacillati > Actinomycetota > Actinomycetes > Streptosporangiales > Streptosporangiaceae > Microbispora > Microbispora sp. H10670. The sequence continues at coordinate 4,192 of NZ_JABBWW010000028.1, forward strand.
TGCTCGGGCGTGCTCCACACGGAGGCCGACGACGTCTCGCACGGCGGCAACGTCTCCGGCGTGATCCAGGCGCGCTACACCGACCACGGCGGTCCGGGCGGCGTTCCGCAGCTGACCACGACCGGCCAGCACCAGATCCGCCAGAAGCACCAGGAGGTGGAGTTCGTCGTCAACCAGTCCGGCACCAACACGGCGAACAACACCGACGGCGGCGCCGGCGTGCACCGCGGCAGCCTGGGCTCGGGCGACTGGCTCCAGCTCAACGGCCCATTCAACCTGACCAACATCGATTCGATCACGTTCCGCGTTGCGGACGCGGCGACCGGCCGCACGCCCGGGTCGCCGCTGGCGGCAATCGAGGTCCGTCAGGACTCGATCACCGGGCCGATCCTGACGACGGCCAACCTCGTGTCCACCGGCGGGACGGGAACCTGGACAAGCCAGACGTTCCCAGTCTCGATGTCCGGGACGCATGAGCTGTTCCTGGTGTTCCGCTCGGTCACGGGTGGCGCCACGGGCGGCAACCTGTTCAACCTCAACTGGGCCGAGTTCGTCGGCGCGGGCATCGGCACCTAGCGAACACGCCCGTGCCGACGAACCCGAGTTCGTCGGCACGGGCATCCGCACCTAGCGAACCCGCCCGTGTAGCGGCAAGAGGGAAGACACTCATGCGAAGAATATTTCGCACATCGGCAGTGGCACCTTCCTGACGGCGGCCGCACTCATCCCCGCGGCACCGTCGTGGGCACAGAAGACGACACCGCCGACGATCAACGTGGCGACGCTGTCGCCCTCTGCGCCGACCGGCCAGAACAACTGGTACCGCGGCCCGGTGACGCTGAACGTGTCCGCGACCGACGACGTCGGCATCGCCAAGTTCCAGTACTCGCTCAACGGCGGCACCGCCTACATCGACGTGCCCGTCGAGGGGGCACCGGCGTCGGCCACTGCGTCGGCGGTGATCACGCAGGAGGGCAACACCAGCGTCCGGTACCGCGCGGTCGACACGGCCGGAAACGTCGCGGCGTTCCGCTCGATCTCGGTCCGGATCGACACGCGCGCGCCGGCTGCATCGTACCCGGCGATCACCGACGGTCACGTCGGTCACGTCGCCACGCTTATCCCGACGCGCACGGACCCCGCCCCCGGCTCGGGCGGAGGGGCTGTGCTGAACATGTACCTCGACGGCAAGCTGGTCCCGCCGTTGCCGGTGCAGACCTCCGACCTGTCGCTCGGCGTGCACACGCTCGCGACGCCGGTTCGGCCAAGCGCGCGAGCCAGGTCCTGCACGAGTTCGTCTCGATCGCCGGCGACCAGATCGCGCCCGGCTCGGCCCGCAGCACACTCGTGGGCGATGCGCGTTACCTGATCGGCCAGCTCAACGGCCGGCTCGCGCCGGAGCCCGCGACGGGCCTCGAGTCTGAGCCCGCGGAGGGCCCGAAGTTCATCCCGGACCCGGTGCTCGCCCCGCTCCCGCACAACCCGGACGCCGGCTACAAGGTCCTGGTCTTCTCCAAGACGACGGGCTTCCGGCACGACCACATCCCGCACACCGTGGCCGCGATCCAGAAGCTCGGCATCGCGCACAACTTCAACGTCGACGTCTACGACCCGCAACTCCCGACCGTCACGCTGCCCACGAGCCCGTTCCTGAGCCTCGACACGCTCAAGCAGTACGACACGATCGTCTTCGAGTCCAACGTCGGGCACCCGGGCCCGCTCAATCCGATCACCGAGCAGCCGAACTTCGAGGCCTACATGCACCAGGGCGGCGGCTATGTCGGCATCCACGGCGCCGCCGACTCGTTCGAGATCGGCACCTGGCCGTGGTACGGCGACCTCGTGGGTGGGTTCTTCACCAACCATCCGAACGGCTAGAACGGGTTCGGCCAGTGCGGCAGCTGCATCCACACCGAGGTGGTGACCGAGGACAACACGCACCCGGCGACCGCGCATCTCCCTGACCGGTGGATGACTGTCGACGAGCTCTACAACTTCGACCGCAACATGCGGGCCGACGTGCACACGCTGCTGAGCCTCAACGAGGACAGCTACCAGCGCAGCCTCAACAGCGGCAACGCGGCCACCAACCCGCTGCGGCTGATGAACGGCGACCACCCGATCGCGTGGTGCCAGAACTGGGGCGGTGGCAAGGCGTTCTCGAACATCCTCGGCCACTTCCGGACGCAGTACTACGACGACTCGTTCATCTGGATCATCCTCGGCGGGATCGAGACGACCGCCGACCGCACGGGCGCCAACTGCTCGTCCTACCGCGAGACCAGCCTGCTGATCGAGGCCGACCGAGCGGCCGGCCTGCTGACCGCGGCCGCCGCCGATGCCGCCCTGGACATCGCGCGGGACAGCTACCTGGCAACCAACTACACCACCGCCATCCCGGCGCTGAACTCGATCGTCGACCTGGCTAACGACAAGGCCTCCGGCGACGCTGCGGCGCGTTCCGAGCTCGCGCGGCAGGCGCGCGCGCTGCGGGAGTGGATGCAGAACCTCAACCGCTGACCCGTTCACGCGGCGGGGGCGGTAGATCGCCGCTCCCGCCGCGCTGATGTGGACCGTCCATCTCGCTCGGTTCCGTGTCTATCGACGACAATCACTCAGTTGGTCACTCAGCAAACAGAAAAGGGCCCGTCTCACTGAAGAGATCTAGGCCCTGACCTGCTAAAAATCTGTCGGGACGGCGGGATTTGAACCCACGACCCCTTGACCCCCAGTCAAGTGCGCTGCCAAACTGCGCTACGTCCCGTGGCCCGGTCGCCCGGGCACATGCAAACCTTAGCGCAGTTTCCGGCTGTGTGCGTACATGACCGGCCGGGTGCGCCTAGGCTGGTGATCATGTCGAGGAAGACGCGCATCGACCAGGAGGAGCTCGCACGGCTGGCCGCTGAGGGATGGACGAACGCACGCCTCGCCGACCACTTCGGCGTGACGGAGTCGGGCATCCTTCAGGCGAAGCGGGCAGCGGGGCTGTCGAAGCGCATGACGGACCACAGCCGCGCTCTGCCGTGGACGCTCCGGCGTGAGCACAGCCAGAGCGGCCCGGCCACCAACCTGCGCAATCTTTCGGCCGTGGCCCAGGGCCGCCATATCCCTGCGGACAAGCTCAACACCGCCGTACGCTGGGCCACCCGGCTGGTGGACAACGGACTCGACATCGCGTACGACCCCGAGCGGGGCTTCCACGAGGTGCCCGCCGGAGCCGACTCCCATATCGCCCGGGTTCTCGCCGAAGCCCGCCGAGCCACCGAGCAGGCCCAGGAAGCGTCGGGCCAGACCCGCTGAGCGATCGGCCGGGCCCGGGAGGCGGGGACCAGGCCGGCAAGGGACCGTGACATCCGTGCGTCCACGCACGCGTCCCGGCAGGTCCTCGCGTACGGCTCACACGCCGTCGCGCGGAAGGGGTGTGGTCTCCTCGCGCACGTGGACGCGGCGCTCCCCCGGGTGGACGGTGCTGTGCGTCTCGGTCTCGCGCACGTGGGTGGTGTGCGGCTCGGCGGCCGGGTCCACGGTGTACATCGTGTCCGGCTCGATGGTCTCCACCGTCTCCTCGGCCACCCGCGGCCGACGGGTGTAGCGACTGGTGAGCACCATTCCGGCGATGCCCACGAGCATGAGAATCCACCCGATCATCTGCAGGTCGATTCCAGGAACGTCCCATTTGACGGCGAACGCGAGAACCGCGCCGACCGCGATGAAGGCGAGACTGGCCCCGAAGCCCATGGCAACCTCCTCTGCTGGTCAACGGCCCTTTACCCGCAGAATCCGCGATTACGCAATGCGTGAAGCGCGTATTCCCGGGCAGTGCGGATGAACAACGCACTCACCCCTGGAGGCAGATATGACCGCCGTAGCATGGGTGGCCGTCGCGATCGTCGCCGTGCTGGTGATCCTGGCAGTCGGCTACCTGGTGTCCGCGCGCAACCGCCGGCGCCACCTGCAGGACCGCTTCGGCCCCGAGTACGACCGGGCCGTACGGGAGAGCGACAGCCGCAAGGAGGCCGAGCAGGAGCTGCGCGCCCGTGAGGAGCGCCACGCCGAGCTGGACATCCGCCCGCTCGACCCGCAGACCCGGAACGAGTACTCGCGGAAGTGGACCGACGTGCAGGAGCACTTCGTCGACGCTCCCGGGTTCGCCGTGACCGAGGCGGACGCCCTGGTCACCGCGGTCATGGCGGAGCGCGGCTACCCCACCGACGACTTCGAGCAGCGGCTGAGCGACCTGTCGGTGGCCCACGCGACCACGCTGGACCACTACCGCAACGCTCACGAGATCAGCAGCCGGGCCGCCCGCCAGGACGCCACCACCGAAGAGCTTCGTCAGGCGATGGTCCACTACCGGGCGCTCTTCCAGGAGCTTCTCGGCGACGACGCCGACGCACCTGTCAGCAGCCGCGCGAACGGCCACGTCGGCACCCGTGTGAACGGCCACGGGGACGGCGCCGCGGGGAACGGCACCGCCCACACGACCGACGAGTACGACGACTACGACGGCGTCCGGGTGAACGGCCGCCGGACCGACGTGCGGAATGCGGGGCGATGACCATGCGGACGAACCGGTACGACCAGCGCGACGAAGTCACCGAGCAGCGCGACGAGATCACCGAGCAGCGCGACGAGGTCACCGAGCAGCCGACTCCCGAGACCCCCGAACCCCTGGAGGAGGAGGCCCGCCGCGAGCGGGCTCTCGATGACGCCAGGCGGGACGAGCACGAGGGTCCCGGCCCGGTCTACGCGCCCAGCGACGCCTACGTCGCCGGCTACCGGGACGGCTCGGTCCAGGACACCGCCGGTGACGCCGCGTACGGCGACGGCACGGTGCGGGACACCGTCGACGACCCTGACTACGCGAACCATGCGGACAGGGACGAAGCGGACCGCGCCGACGACCGCTACCGGGACGCGCACGGCCGGGCGGGCGACGACGTCCTCACGTCGTCCGACGAGTCGCTCCGTGAATCGCACCATGACTCACACCGGGACTCCCGCCGGGACGGCGTCGAGGGCGACGTCCTCGTCGCGGGCACCCCGGCCGGGTACGAGCCCGCCGGCTACTCCACCACCGGCGGCGACCACACGGCCGGAGCCCACGAAGACCGGCGGAGTCACGTGGACCACGGCGTCACCGGCGACGTGGCCACCCCCGGCGCGGACCGGGACGCCCTGACGCCCACGGGCACCGCCGCCGACGGGCCGGTGGCCTACCCCACCGGCACCACCTCGGACGGCACCACCCCGGACACCGCCGGAACCCTCGACGGACCGGTGGCCTACCCCGCCGCGACCACGAACGCCACCGGCACGGCGGCCGTTCTGGACGAGGCGCTGGAAGGCCGGTGGCGGGAGATCAAGTCGGGGTTCGTCGACGATCCCCGTCAGTCGGTCGAGCAGGCGGACGCGCTGGTGGAGGAGGCCCTGTCGGCCTTCACCTCCCGCCGTGAGGCACTGCTCGGCCAGTGGAAGGACAACGAGCGGGGCGACACCGAGGCGCTGCGCCTGGCCCTGCACGAGTACCGCACGTTACTTGCCCAGTTGACCCGGAAGTGAGGTAACAATGCTCGCCATCGCCGCGGCGGTCGTCTTCGGGATCGCCTTCCTCCTCGACCTCCTCAACGCGAGTATCGGCATCGGCATGACCGCGCTGATCGCCCTCGGCCTGTGCCTGCTCGCCCTGCACCAGGCCGGCGTCGGCACCGCGGGCGTCAACTCCTGGCGCGGCGGCTGGCGCGGCGGGCGCGTCCGCCGCTGAACCGGGCGCCCGCCCCTGGCCATACCCCTGTGAAGGACTCGGCGGGTCTCGCGGGAGACACTCCCGCGAGACCCGCCGGAAACCCGGTCGGTGACGGCCGGCCCGAACCTCGGCAGCGCCCCGTCCGGCAGCGCCCGGACGGCCCCGCCTTCTTCGCGGCAGACGAGCGATGGCCCTGTCCACCCCTGCCGGAAAACCAGGCGTGAGCGAACCAGCTGCTCATATACCGTGTTGCGCATGATTGCGCCCCTCCCGCGCCGCATCCCCCGTCCCGGACCAGAGCCGTGCTGAACCGGCTGCTCCGCGCATACCTGCGGCCCTACTCGCCCGCGCTCACCGCGGTCGTGCTGTTCCAGCTCGTCGGCACCATCGCCTCCCTCTACCTGCCGAGCCTGAACGCCGACATCATCGACCACGGGGTGGCCACCGGCGACACCGGCTACATCCTGGCCACCGGCGGCTGGATGCTGACCGTGTCCCTCGTGCAGATCGCCTGCTCGATCGCGGCGGTCTACTACGGCGCCCGGGTGGCGGCCGGGTTCGGCCGGGACGTCCGATCGGCGGTCTTCCACCGCGTGAGCGGCTTCTCCGCCCGGGAGGTCTCCCAGTTCGGCGCCCCCTCGCTGATCACCCGTAACACCAACGACGTGCAGCAGATCCAGATGCTCGTGGTGATGACCTGCACGATGCTGGTCGCCGCGCCCATCATGGGGGTCGGCGGCATCATCATGGCCCTGCGTCAGGACGTCGGGCTGTCGTGGCTCATGCTGGTCTGCGTCCCGGTGCTGCTGGTCTCGATCGGTTCCATCGTCTTCCGCATGGTCCCGCAGTTCCGCGCCATGCAGACCCGGATCGACACGGTCAACCAGGTGCTCCGTGAGCAGCTTGCCGGCATCCGCGTGGTGCGGGCCTTCGTCCGGGAGCGTGAGGAGACCCGCCGCTTCGCCGAGGCGAACGACGCGTTGACGGGGACGGCGCTGCGTGTCGGGCGGCTGACCGCGCTCATCTTCCCCACCGTGATGCTGATACTCAACGCCTCCAGCGTCGCGGTGCTGTGGTTCGGCGCCGCCCGGGTGGACAGCGGCGAGATGCAGGTGGGCGCCCTCACCGCGTTCCTCATGTACCTGATGCAGATCCTCATGTCGATGATGATGGCCACCTTCATCTCGATCATGATCCCGCGGGCCGCGGTCTGCGCGGAGCGCGTCGCCGAGGTGCTGGACACCGAGTCGTCGGTGCGTCCGCCCGAGCGGCCCGTACGGCACGTGGACCGCCGGGCCGAGCTGGAGTTGCGTGATGTCGAGTTCCGTTATCCGGGCGCGGCGGCACCGGTGTTGTCCGGTGTCTCCTTCCGGGTGACGGCGGGACGGACCACCGCCGTCGTCGGCAGCACCGGATCGGGGAAGACGACCCTGGTCTCCCTGGTGCCCCGGCTGTTCGACGTGACCTCCGGCGCCGTGCTGATCGACGGCGCCGACGTGCGCGACCTCGACCCGCGGATGCTCTGGACGCGCATCGGCCTGGTGCCGCAGAAGCCGTACCTGTTCACCGGCACGGTCGCGAGCAACCTGCGCTACGGCAAGCCGGACGCCACCGACGAGGAGCTGTGGGAGGCGCTGGAGGTCGCCCAGGCCCGCGACTTCGTCGAGGCGATGCCCGAGGGCCTGCAGGCGCCGATCTCCCAGGGTGGCACGAACGTGTCCGGCGGACAGCGGCAGCGCCTGTCCATCGCCCGCGCGCTGGTCGCCAAACCGGAGATCTACCTGTTCGACGACTCGTTCTCGGCTCTCGACCTCACCACCGACGCCCGGCTGCGCGCCGCGCTGCGCCCGTACACGGCCGGCGCGGCGGTGGTGATCGTCGCCCAGCGGGTCTCCACCATCGCCGACGCCGATGAGATCGTCGTCCTGGACGACGGCGTCGTCGCCGGTGTCGGCACCCATGACGAGCTGCTCGGCTCCTGCCCGACGTACGTCGAGATCGTCGAGTCCCAACTGACCGCGGGGAGTGCGGCATGAGCGACCGGCCCACGGCACCCGTACGACCGCGGCCGATGGGAGGCGGCGGTTTCGGGCCCTTCGGCGGCGGTCAGATGCCGGCGGAGAAGTCGCTCGACTTCGGCCCCTCCGCCCGGCGGCTGCTGCGGCGGCTGAGCCCGGAACGGCCGAGGATCCTGGCCGTCATCGGCCTCGCGGTGGTCAGCGTGGTGTTCTCCGTCATCGGCCCGAAGTTGCTCGGCCGCGCGACGGATGTGATCTTCAGCGGGGTGATCGGCGCCCGGCTGCCCGCGGGGGCGACCAAGGAGCAGACCGTGCGGGCGCTGCGCGCCTCGGGCCACGGCGACTTCGCCGACATGCTCGCGGGGATGGACGTCGTGCCCGGTCACGGCATCGACTTCGGCGCGCTCGCCACGGTCCTCGCGTGGGTCCTGGGGCTCTACGTGGCGGCGTCGCTGTTCATGTGGCTGCAGGGCCGGCTGCTGAACGACGTGACGCAGCGCACGGTGTTCCGCCTCCGGGCCGACGTCGAGGACAAACTGCACCGGCTTCCGCTGAGGTTCTTCGACGGTCAGCCGCGCGGCGAGCTGCTCAGCCGGGTCACCAACGACATCGACAACGTGTCCCAGACCCTGCAGCAGACGCTGAGCCAGTTGCTCACCTCGCTGCTCACCGTGGTCGGCGTGGTGGTCATGATGTTCCTCATCTCACCGCTGCTCGCGGTGATCGCCCTCGTGACGATACCGGTCACGATGATCGTCACCGGGCAGATCGCCAAGCGCTCGCAGAAGCAGTTCGTCGCCCAGTGGGCCCACACCGGCACGATGAACGCCCACATCGAGGAGGCGTTCACCGGTCACGAGCTGGTGCGGGTCTTCGGGCGGGGCCCGGAGGTCGAGGAGGTGTTCCGGGAGCGGAACGAGGCCCTGTACAAGGCGAGCTTCGGCGCCCAGTTCATCTCCGGGATCATCATGCCGACGATGATGTTCATCGGGAACCTGAACTACGTCGCCATCGCGGTCGTCGGTGCCGTGCGGGTCGCCGGAGGGTCCATGAGCCTCGGCGACGTCCAGGCGTTCATCCAGTACTCCCGGCAGTTCACCCAGCCGCTGACCCAGGTCGCCTCCATGGCCAACCTGCTGCAGTCGGGGGTGGCCTCCGCCGAGCGGGTCTTCGAGCTGCTGGACGCCGAGGAGCAGGAGCCCGACCCCGCCGCCCCGGTGCTGCCCGGCACCCGGCGGGGACGCGTCGAGTTCGAGCACGTGTCGTTCAGGTACGACCCCGAGCAGCCCCTCATCGAGGATCTGTCGCTGGTGGCCGAACCCGGGCACACGATCGCGATCGTCGGCCCGACCGGTGCGGGGAAGACCACGCTGGTCAACCTGATCATGCGCTTCTACGAGCTGGACGCTGGCCGCATCACCCTCGACGGCGCCGACATCACCGCGATGCGCCGCCACCACCTGCGCGCCCAGATCGGCATGGTGCTTCAGGACACCTGGCTGTTCGGCGGGACGATCCGCGACAACATCGCCTACGGCGACCCCCGGGCCACCGACGAGGAGATCCAGGCGGCCGCGCGGGCGACGTACGTCGACCGGTTCGTCCGCACCCTGCCCGACGGGTACGACACCGTGATCGACGAGGAGGGCGGCAACGTCAGCGCCGGCGAGAAGCAGCTGATCACCATCGCCCGCGCCTTCCTCGCCAACCCGTCCCTGCTCATCCTCGACGAGGCCACCAGCTCGGTCGACACCCGCACCGAGGTCCTGGTGCAGCACGCGATGGCCGCGCTGCGCAGCGACAGGACGAGTTTCGTCATCGCCCACCGGCTGTCCACCATCCGCGACGCCGACCTCATCCTGGTGATGGAGGCGGGGAGCATCGTCGAGCACGGCACCCACGACGAGTTGCTCGCCGCCCGGGGCGCCTACCACCGGCTGTACTCCGCGCAGTTCGCCGGCGCCCTGGCCGGTGACGACGCCACCGCCGCCGAAGTGGGGTGACCGGTCCCGGCCCGCTCCGCGCTTCACGTCACCGCTCGGCCACCGGTTCGCGGTCAGGCGCGGCGGGCGCGGCGGGCACGGGCGCCTCCGGGGCGCCTTCGAGCCCGCGCAGCGTGGCACTCGTCGCGGCAAGGGCGCAGCACACGACGAGCGCGCCGCCGATGGCGAGCAGCGCGCCGACGCCGCCGGCCCGGTCCGCCAGGACACCGCCCAGCAACGGCCCGAGCGGGGCGAGGCCCATGGTCGCCACCCGGAGGAGCGAGGTCAGCCGGCCCATCATCGCGTCCGGGACGAGCGTCGCCACGAGTACGCGCAGAACCACGTTGAGCGCCGGAGCCGCGATCATCGCCAGGATGAGCGGGACCGCCGGCCAGTAGGCGCCGAACGGGAGGGTGGTCGCGCAGACGGCGAGCGCGAACACGCCGACCACCACCAGCATCAACTTGCCGGGCGGCAGCAGGGCGCCGATCTTCGCCGACAGGGCGGCGCCGAGCAGACCGCCCAGCCCCAGGCCCGCGAGAACCATCCCGGTCACCGCGGGGTCACCGCCGCGGGAGCCCACCAGCACGACCACCGGTAGCAGCAGCGCGTTGGCGGCGAGGTTGGAGACCAGGGAGAAGATCAGCCCCGCCCGCAGCGCGGGACGGCGCCACAGCCAGCGGCCCGCCTCCGCGATGTCCGCCCGCATCCGGGTCCTGCCGGAGTTCTCGGCGTTCCCGGGCCGTCGCGGGACCCGGGCCAGCAGCACGCACACCATGGAGACCACGTAGGTGACCGCGTCCACGGCGAAGGGGACGACCCGGCCCAGGCCGAACAGGAGCCCGCCGAGCGGCGGCCCCGCGAGGACCGTCGCGTGGCCGCGCGCCTCGTCCTGCGCGTACGCCGACATGAGCCGGCTCGCGGGGACGATCGCGCGGATCGCCGCGTCGCGGGCGGGCCGGAAGAACGCGTCCGCGGCCCCGTTCGTCATGGCCACGGCGATCAGGTGCCCCATCGTCACCCGGTCGGCGAGGACCGCCGCCGCGAGGGTGGCCAGAGCCACCGCCCGCACCCCCTCGCTGCAGAGCAGGATCCGGCGCCGGTCCCACCGGTCCACCCACACCCCCGCGGGGAGCGAGACGAGGATCCCGGTGGCGATGCGGCAGGCGGCGGTGAGCCCGGCCAGCGCGGCGGAGCCGGTGACGGCCAGGATCAGCAGCGGCAGGGCGAGCCCGGTCAGCGAGGAGCCCAGCTCCGACGTCACCGAGCCCAGCCACAGGAACTGGAACCGCAGGTTGCGCCGCAGGGGCGGGGGTTCGCTCATGGGCCACCTCTGCCGGTGCCGACATCGACGGGAGCGTCGAGGGCGGGAGTCCACGCGCCGCCCCGGACAGGTACCGGCACAGTGGACGCGACGCCGGTTGGGACCGCGCCGGAAGACGCGGCACCGGACGCGGCACCGGGAGGGCCGGCACCGGTATGCGCGGCACCGGGCGCGACCGCCCGCTCCGACGAGGCGGCGGCGACCACCGCGTCGGCGGCGGCCGCGGCGCCTCCTGATGCGTTCAGGCGCGCGCCGAGCGCCCGCACGCGCTCGCCCAGCCCGCCCGCGTACGCGGTGCCGAGCGCCGCGACTCCGTCGCCCGCCGGTCCCGGGCCCGGGGGAAACCCGACCGCCACCCCGGCCCGTACGCACGCCTCGGACAGCAGCGGCTGCTCCGAGCCGATCGGCGCGACCGCCAGGGGCTTTTCCCGCATGAGCGCGGCGAGGACCGGAGACGAGGTGCCGTTCGTCAGCACCAGGTCCGACAGCTCGATCAGGGGGCCCATCCAGGGTTCGCGCACCACGACGACGTCCGCTACCGGGGCGGGCCGCGGCTCGCCGGAACGGCCCCGCTCGACCACCGCCTGGAACGGGCCGCCGGTGAACGTCGTGTTCAGCCGGGGCCACATGCTCTCCCCGCCGAACACCCGGCCCAGATGCACGTACACGACGGGTTTGCCGATCCGGCGCACCCGCGCGGTGAGCCAGTGCAGTGCGGCCGGGTCGGCGGCGGGCTCCCACGGGCACGGCCCCACGTGGCGCACGCCCTCGGGCAGCTCCGCCCCCGGATGCTCCAGCGCCGGGTCGCCGCGGAGCAGCAGGCCCGAACCGATCAGCGGGAGGTCCCGCCGCCGGTCCCGGCGGGGCGGCAGCCCGGCCCGCTCCCGCGCGAGCTCGTATCGGCGCAGCAGCTCCAGCAGCCGCTGCTCCCGCATGGCGGCGCGCCCGTGCCGCTCCCCCTCGCCACCCCGGCCGTACGTCCACAGGTGGGCCGCGAAGCCCAGCACCACCACCGGCAGGTCGAGCGCCTCGGCGGCGAGGAGCGCGCCGTGGCACAGGATCGAGGTGACCAGCGCGTCGGCCCGGACCTCGCGGGCCGCGCGGACCACGGCCCGATACTGGGCGGCGCCGGTCTCGCCCCACCAGGCGACCGAGAAGGCGCGGGCTCCGCCGTACTCGTGCGCGTCCAGCGCGGCGAAGCCCGCCTCGCCCACGACGCCGGCCGCACCGGGCCGGACGAGGGGGAAGACGGCGTGGCGGAGCCGCCGGCCGACCGCGAGGGCGGGGTAGAGGTAGCCGGCGTCGCTGAACGGGCAGAGGAGGACGTTCACGGCAGGCCCACCGGGTCGAGGCCGCAGTGCCGCGCGAGGAAGGCGACGACGTCGGCGAGCAGCCCGAGCTTCGCCGACACCGACCTGGCGCCGTGACCGACGCCCCGGTCCAGCCGGTGCAGCACGGGGCCCGGACCGGCCGACGCGTGCTGCAGCAGCGCGCACATCTTGCGCGAGTGGCCCGGGTCCACCCGGGTGTCGCCGTCGGCGACGGCGAACAGCACCGGCGGGTACGGCAGGCCCTCCCGCACCCGGTGGTAGGGCGAGTAGGCCAGCAGCGCGCGGAACTCCCCGGGGTCGCGCACGGTGCCGTACTCCGCCCGCCAGCTCGGGCCCATGCCCAGCCGCTCGTAGGCGAGCATGTCCAGCAGCGGCGCGACGCAGACGACCGCGGCGTACTTGTCCGGATGCTGGGTGAGCGCCGCGGCGGCGAGCAGGCCCCCGTTGGACTCCCCCAGGACGCCGAGGCGGTCGGGGGCGGTCCAGCCCTGCCCGATCAGCAGGTCGGTGGCGGCGTCGAAGTCGTCGAAGACGTTCTGCTTGCGTACGCCCGTCCCGGCGCGGTGCCACTCCTCGCCCTCCTCTCCCCCGCCGCGCAGGCACGCGATCGCGTAGACCCCGCCGGCCCGGACCCAGGCCAGCGCCTGCGGCGTGTAGGCGGGGGTCATGGAGATGCCGAAACCGCCGTATCCGGTGAGGATCGCCGGGCGCCTGCGGTCCGGCACGCCGTGCGGCGAGAGGACGAACATCCGCACCATGACGCCGTCCCGGGACGGGAACGCGACCTGCGTGGTCGTCACCGAGCCCGGCTCCGGCGACGGGAGAGGGGCCGCGCGACAAACCGCGGGAGAACCCGGGACGGACGCCGGGGAGACACCCGGCGGGTGCGGCGGGACGGGTGCCCGCGGCAGAGAGGCCATGACGGGCGCCGCCGGGCACGGCCAGACCTCCAGCGTCCCCGTACGGGCGTCGTAACGCAGCACCGTCGGCGGCGTGACGTGGTCGTGGTAGCCGAACCACACCTCGTGCCCGTCCTCGGGCCGCGTGGCGAACCGGCCGAGGGTGCCCCTGCCCGGCAGCGGCACCTCGGCCAGTTCCCGGCCGTCGGCGAGGTCGTGCAGGGTGATCTCGGACACGGCGTGACGGGTCCAGGAGACCAGCGCGAGCGGACGCGGCAGCGCCGGGCCGCGCAGCGGCGCGAAGTCCTCCAGCACCGCGTCCGGCCGCTCCGGGATGAGCGTGCGACACCGTTCCGCGCCGGTCTCGGCGCCTGCGGTGTCTCCGGCGGTGCCGGGGGCGGTGCCGACGGGGGTGGTCACCACGATCCGTCCCCGGGGGGCGTCCAGATCCGTACGCAGCCAGATCGGGTCGCCGGGCGCCGTGCCGGGGGCGATGCGGAGCCTGCTGCGGGCCGGCGTCCCCGTCCGCACGGCGCGCAGCCGGGGCCGGCCGGGGGCGCCGCCCAAGCCGCCCAAGCCGTCCAAGCCGTCCAAGCCGTCCAAGCCGTCCACGTCTGTCAGGTCGGCCAGCCACAGATCGGTCGCGGGACGGGTGCCGACGGTCGACGAGACGCTCAGCCAGCGGCCGTCCGAGGTGAGGGCGACGGTGTGGAAGCTCGTCTTCTCCCGGCCCTCGCCGAAGACGAGCACGTCGTCGTCCGGGTCGGCGCCCACCCGGTGCAGAAAGACGCGCCGGTGGTAGCGCTCCTCCCCCGGATTCAGGCGGGGATGCAGCCGGCGCACGTAGTAGTAGGCCCGGCCGCCCGGCAGCCACGCGACCGGGGTCCGCCGCACCCGGTCGACGGGGCCGTCGACCACGGCGCCGGTGGCGACGTCGATCACCCGGAGCACACAGTCCTCCATGCCGGCGGCGGACACCTGGAAGGCGAGCAGGTCGCCCTCGACGGAGGGATGCCACGCCTCCAGCACCGTGCGCCCGCCGGGGTCCAGGGCGAGCGGGTCCACCAGGGGCCGTACGGCGCCGTGTTCGGCGACCAGCAGCACCGGGTGTTCCGCGCCGGGCTCCCGGTGGGTGAAGAAGACGCGGTCGCCGCGGGGGCGGGGCACCGACGACAGCGGGAACGCGTGCAGGCGGGCCAGCGCCACCTGCCACTTCTCCAGGTGCGGCCACGCGGCCCGCTCGGCGTCGAACAGCGCGCCCTGGGCCGCGACCCACGCGCGGGTCCGCTCGTCGCCGGAGTCCTCCAGCCAGCGGTACGGGTCCACCACCACGTGACCGTGGAACACCTCGGTCCGGTCCTCCCGGGGAGCCGTGGGGTACTCCCCCGTACGGCCCTCGGTCATGCCCGCAGCCGGCCGGTCGCGCTGAGGTGGTCGAGGTGCGCCGCGTCCACCCGGTCGCGGAACCCCGCCGCCGCCCGCGTGTCGTCGGCCCGCCCGTACGTGTCCTCGCAGGTGAACCATCTGTCGTCGGTCCGCTCGCGGGGCAGGTAGCCGTCGCGGGCCGTGCCCACCCGCCACTCGGGCCTGCCCGCGGTGGTCCAGGAGCTGTACAGCGCGCCGTCGGGATTGACGACCGCGCCGTACCTGCCGTCCCGGTAGGAGCACGCTTTGCAGGGCCGCCGGACGCGGGGACGGGGCACGGCGAAGCCGAGGTCGATCGCGCGGCGCAGCCCGTAGCGGGCGGCGCGGTCGAGCAGCTCACGGCAGCCTCGCGGGTTCATCAGCGGCTCTCCCCCGAAGATGGTGAGGACGAGGCCGTCCAGCCCCGACTCCGCCTGCCGCCGCCCCACGAACGTGAGGATCTCGGCGATGACGCCGGGGGTCAGCCTGACCGAGGCGATGCGCGGCGGCTTGGTGCCGCCGCCGTCCTGGTCCAGGTTCTGGAAGCAGTAGGCACAGCCCAGGTTGCACGCGGTGGCCGTCAGCACGGTCAGGGAGTAGCTGCGGCTGGGCCGTACGGTGAACAGCCCCTGCTCGCGGAGCCCGCGCTCGACGTCCGGGCGCAGCGTGCGCGCCGGGGTCAGATGCCCGTCCCCGAGCCGGGCGATGCCGCCCGGGCCCAGGAGCCACCAGCCGCGCTCGCCCCGGATCAGCCGCGGGGGCGCCTCGCCCTCGCGGTTGCTCCCTTCGATCACCGGATCCTCCAAGCGGGGACGACGAGGATGCCCGGCCTCACGGAGGACCGGGCCGAGACGTGCCCGGGCGGCGTGACGGGCGCCGGGGCGTCCTGAGGATGTCCGGCCGCGCCGGTCGGCCCGGCCGCCGGCTCACCTAGCCCTGCTCGATGTGGATCCCGTAGCAGTCGGGACCGTCTTCGGACTCCTCGTCGGAGTGCGCGACGACCTCGGGGGCCTCCTCGTCGGTGATCTCCGGCTCGACGCTCGGGTTGTCGCTCGCCTCGGGTATGACTGCTCCTCGCCTTCCAGGGGGCCGAAGCCACTCACCAGGGAAGACCCCACGGTAGGGAAGGCCAGTTCGGCGCTGGTATGGCGACGGCATGGAGCCGCCATGGCACCGCTCGTGAGCGGCGCCGAGGCGGCGACGCTCAGGAGCGGGCCGACAGGGTGAACTCCTTGCGCGGTTCCTCGATGGCCCCCAGCGACACGATCTCCCTGGGGAAGAACATCCCGAGCGTCCAGTCCATGAGGATCCGGGTCTTCTTGTTGAAGGTCGGCATCCGCGTCAGGTGGTACGTGCGGTGCATGAACCACGCGGGGAACCCCCGGAGCTCCCGCCCGTAGATCTGCGCGACGCCCTTGTAGAGCCCCAGGCTCGCCACCGACCCCGCGTACTTGTGCCGGTACGGCCGCCGGGGCTGCCCGCGCAGCGTCGCCAGCACGTTGTCGGCGAGCGTCCTGGCCTGCCGTACGGCGTGCTGGGCGTTGGGCGGGCAGAACTCCCCCGGCCGGGTGAGGTCGGGGACGGCGGCGCAGTCTCCGGCGGCGAAGGCGAAGTCGGTCCCGTGCATGCGCATCGCGGCGTCGACCCTGACCCGGCCCTTCTCGTCGACCGGCAGGTCTCCGGCGCGCACCAGCGGGTGCGGCTTGACGCCGGCGGTCCAGACGAGGGTGTCGGTGTCGAACTCCTCGCCGTCGCTGAGCACGATGTGGCAGCCCTCGGCCGACTTGAGCATCGTCTTCATGCGGACCTCGATGCCCCGCTCACGCAGCTGCTGGGCCGTCCACCTGCCCATGTCCGGCCCCACCTCGGGCAGGATCCGGTCGGTCGCCTCCACGAGCACCCAGCGCATGTCCGCGCGGCTGATCCCCTCGAAGTACTTGCAGGCGTCGGCGGCCATGTCCTCCAGCTCCGCCAGGGCCTCCACCCCGGCGTATCCCCCGCCGACGAAGACGAAGGTCAGCGCCCGGCGCCGGACCTCGGGGTCGGGTGTGGAGGCGGCCACGTCGAGCCTGCCGAGCACGTGGTTGCGCAGCGCGATGGCCTCTTCGATGGTCTTGAACCCGATGCCGTTGTCGGCCAGGCCGGGCACCGGCAGGAGCCGTGAGATCGACCCGGGGGCCATGACCAGGTAGTCGTACGCGATGGTGAGAGCGGGTCCCTCGTGCGGCTCGAACTCCGCCTTGCGGTCGGCCAGCCGCACCTGGGTGATCCGTCCGCTGAGGATCTGGCACCGGTTCAGCACCCGCCGGAGCGGGACGACGACGTGCCGGGCCTCGATGTTGCCGGCCGCGGCCTCCGGCAGGAAGGGCTGGTAGGTCATGTAGGAGTCGAGGTCCGCGACGGTGACGAGCGCCTCGCCGCGGCGGAGTCTGCGCTGCAGGCGCAGTGCGGTGTACATGCCGACGTATCCGCCGCCGACGATCAGAATCCGTGGGACAGCCATGGCCGTCCCCTACCCTCACTCCAGGAGGAAACGCATCACCACGGTGCTCCCACCGGGTCCGGCGGTGACGCGGAGGTCGTCGCTCAGCAGGCGGGCCACCCACAGGCCCATGCCGCTGGTCGCGTTCTCGGGCGGCGGGTCGTGGCCCGGCACGGCCGGCGGACGCCACTCGCGGCCGTCGTCGTGGACCGCCACCACCAGGGCCGGCCCCTCACGCCACAGTCCCAGCCGGGCCTTCGTCGACCCGTGTGTGACCGCGTTCGTGGCGACCTCGTTGAGCGCCACGAGGAAATCGCCCAGCGCGTCTTCCGGCATGCCGCGGCGCTGCGCCTCGGCGGCGGCGAACTCCCGCAGATCAGGAAGATCGGCTAAGGAGAAGGTACGCTCCCTCGCCGCTCCGGTGACGTGCGCGGGAACGCCGTCATCTTTCACGCGGTACACGCCTCCCGCCGCCAATTCGGGCTATCTAAGGACCTGTGGGCTGTGGGCAGGACGAAGATACCTCGGAGCACCGCCTGAACACAGGCGGTGCTCCGGGTATCGTCGCGATCTCCTCATCCCGCGACGAGCTCCGCCCGAAGCTGGTCGAGGGTCTTGCGGAGGATCCGCGACACGTGCATCTGCGAGATGCCGAACTCCGCCGCGATCTCGGCCTGCGTCATGTTGCCGTAGAACCGCAGCAGGAGGATGTTCTTCTCCCGTTCGGGAAGAAGGTCGATGAGAGGCTTCAGCGCTTCCTTGTCCACGAGGGTGTCGAGCGCGTCGTCCTCTTCGGGGATCACGTCGCCGAGCGCGGCGGCGTCGTCGTCCGCGCCGATCGGCGCGTCCAGGGAGAGAGTGCTGTACGCCGCGGAGGCGTCCATGGTGAGGAGCATGTCCTCCTCGGACAGGCCCATCTTCTTCGCGAGTTCGGCGACGGTGGGGAACCGGCCGAGCTCCTGGGTCATGTCGGCGACGTGCCGGTTCAGCTCGGCGCGGCGCTCCTGGTAGAGGCGGGGCACCCGGACGGCCCAGGTGCGGTCGCGGAAGTGCCGCTTGACCTCACCCGTCATGGTGACCATGGCGTACCCGCGGAAGCTGTGACCCAGGGTGGGGTCGAAGCCGTTGATGGCCTTCATGAGGCCGACGTACGCGGCCTGAAGGAGGTCTTCCATCGGCTCGCCCCGATTGAGGTACCGCCGGGCGATGTCCCTCGCCATCGGGCGGTGCATTTCGACGATCATTTCACGGAGGCGTTCCCGCCGGGCCTCGGACACGTCGTCCCGGGTGAGCTCGTCCAGGAGCTCCTCGGCGGTCGGATTGCTGGCGGTCTCTGCACGGACCTCGGCAGCCATCTGCGCAGTCCCCTCGTATTTCTTCTCGCGAGGGCGCCTACGCGGCTGGGGTGACCAGGCAGAAGGCACGCCTCGCTACAGTATCGAGACGAGGCCCTCTGCTGGACCTCTGCTTCAGTATATTGCCGCAAAGTCGGGAGTTTCACCACCCCTTCCGCGCCAGTAATGTTGCGGCAGAGGAGGCGCGAGGTGTCGAACAACGGATTGCTGTCCCTGTCGTCGAGCATGGCGGGAGACATCGTGGTGATCCACGTGAACGGCGTCCTCGACGCCACCACACGTGATCAGTTCTCGGACTTCCTGGACGCGGCGGCCGACGACCACGGCCCCGACATGGTCCTCGACCTGGGCGGCGTCACGTTCATGGACTCCCGGGCGCTCGGCCTGATCGTGCATCACTGGCAGCGCTCCACCACCGCGGGCGGCAACTTCGCGCTGGTCTCCGTGCAGTACCCGAACTCCAAGGTGATGTGGGTGACGGGCCTGTCCCAGCGGCTGCCGCTGTTCGACACGCTCGACGAGGCCCTGGCCGCGTTCGCCGCCTGAACCGCCGAACCGCCCAAACCACCCGAGCCGTTCGCACCGCTGTGCCGTTCGGGCCGCCGGAGGGCCGGCCGCCCGCCGCCCCGCGCCCGTGCCGGGCCGCGGGACCATCGGGACAGGTGATCACTCCGGCGCCGCTCCCCCGTGCTTCTGCTGGTGCTCGGTGACGAGGAGCCGGGCCAGGTCGGCCACCTTGACCTGGTGGTGCTGGGACACCCGCCGGAGCTCCTCGAACGCCTCCTCGGCCGAGCAGCCGCTCTTGGACATGATGATTCCCTTGGCCTGGTCGATCACCGAGCGGCCGGCCAGCGCCTCCTGCATCTGCGCCGCGCCGGTCAGCACGTCGTCGAACTCCCAGATGTTGGCCAGCGCCACGGTCACCTGCTCGCGCAGCAGGGCCATCAGCGAGCCCCCGGAGGTGAAGACGCCGGGACGCACGCCGTACAGGCCGATGATCGCGACGGCGTTGTCGACCGCGACGGGCACGACGAGGACCGAGCGCACGCCGTGCCGTACGGCGGTGGCGGCGTAACGGGACCAGCGCGACTCGCGCATCACGTCGGGGATCGACACCGGGCGTCCGCTCGTCAGCGCCTCCCTCGACGGGCCTTCCCGCAGGTCGCGCTCGCGGTCGATGAGCGTGGTGAGCTCGCTGTGGGAGGCGGCGAGCAGCACCCGCTCCTCCATCCACAGCTCGGCGGTGCCGCCCGCGCAGCCGGGCACGCCCCGCGCGACCGCTTCGGTGATCCCGCGCAGGACGCTCTCTGCGGACGTGCCTTCCGTCACACGGCCGAGGGCCGCGAGGTCACGCGCGAGGATGGACGTTGTCTCCATGGTTGAAAGACCATTCCCATAGGTTCGGGGTTAATCCACGCCGGCCCGATATGCCGGCCGGGTGCCGGTAAGGAGCGGAATCCATGCCTGGGCTGCACGGTTCCAAGTGTACCGTTGGGACCATGCCTGAACGTATGAGCGTCCGGGAACTCCGGGACAACCTGGGCCGCCGCATCGACCTCGCCCACTACACCGGCGAGGCGACCATCGTGGAGCGGAACGGCGAACCACGTGCCGTCCTCGTCTCCTACGCCTCGTGGGTCGAGCAGCAGAACCGTCCCGCCTCGGCCAGGTGACCGATCCGCCGCTGCGCCGAATCGCTGTACCCGCCCCGGTAGTCGATAGAGTCCGCTTCACCCCGGCGTGAAGGCCGCGGAGCACTGTGGACGAATCCGGTAGCGTCTACGTCGAGAGAGGGGGGCAGCTTGCCCGACACCGCCGAACTCGAGCGCGCGCTGAGCGGGCTCGCCGACCGCATCGCCACGCTGCGGGAGGATCCCGACCCGGCCGCGATGCTACGCGAGCTGGACGCCGCGGAGGAGCTGCTGCGCAAGGCCGTGGCCGAGGTGGCACGCAGCCGCAGGCGCAGGGACGGCGGCAGTCAGCGCGAGCAGAAGCTGCTGCGCCAGGTGTTCCGCGCACTGCCGATCCCCGTGATCATCATGGACACGGGCGGCACCGTGCGCCGCATCAACAACGAGACCACCCGCCTGCTCGGCAGCCCGGCCGGCTACCTCATCGGCCGCGCCTTCCCGCTCCTCATCGACGTGGCCGCCCGCGCGGCGTTCCGCCAGCGCCTCGCCGCCGTGCTGCACGGCGAGGACAGCGTCTCGTTCCCGACCCGCCTGGCGCACCAGGGCCGCGCCCACAACGTACGGCTGGTGCTGAGCCGCCTGCGGATGCCGGGCGAGCCGCAGGAGATGCTCGCCGGAGTCGTGCTGCCGACGGAGGTCCAGCTTCCGGAACCGGCGGCGGAGGCGGACGTCCCCGACGACACGGACCTTCTGGCGGCGGCGCGGCGGCACGAACTGCTGTCGCGGCTCACCCGGCTGCTGCTCGACGAGGAGAGCCTGCGCGAGCCGGTCGCCCTGCTGCGCGCGGCGCGGCTGCTGGCCGCGGAGACGGCCGACTGGGTGATCGCGGACGTCGCCAGGGACGGCGAGCAGGTCAGGTCGGTCGTCATCGGGCCGAGCGACCAGCCGGTCGGGCGGCTGCAGCGGACGGTCGAGGAGGCCCCGCCCGCCGCGGCGCCGGTCGTCGGGCAGGTGCTGACCACGCACAGCGGCGTCGTCCACGAGATGCTGAGCGACGACTCGCTGCTCGGCGGCGACGTGCTGCAGGCGATGCGCGCCGGCTCCCTGCTCAGCGTGCCGATCCGGACCGAGGAGGAGGTGCGCGGTGTGCTCACGCTGGTGCGCCTGCGCGAGCGGCCTCCGTTCGGCCTGGCCGACCTCGGCCTGCTTGAGGAGGTGGGCCTGCACCTCGGCCTGGCGATGCAGGCGCAGCGGGGCTTCCAGCGCCGCTCGCAGGCAGCCGACACGTTGCAGACCGGGGTGCTCCCCCGGACGCTGCCCGACATCCCCGGCTTCGAGATCGCGGCGGTCTACCACCCCGGCTCCGGCATGCGGGCGATCGGCGGCGAGTTCTACGACGTGTTCCCGGTCAAGAACGGCTGGGGCTTCGTCGTCGGCAGCGCGGCCGGGCGCGGCGAGGAGGCGGCGTCGGTGACCGCGATGGTCCGCAACGGGCTGCGCGTGCTGAGCGTGTGGGAGGACGACCCCGGAGAGGCGCTGCGCAAGGTCAGCGACGCGCTCGTCGCACAGAACACGGGCCTGTTCGTGATGGCCGCGGCGGGCTTCGTGCGCGGCCGGAAGGTACGGCTGGCCTCCGCGGGCCACCACCCGGCGGCGCTGGTCCAGCCGGGCGGCGGCGTCCGCTTCTCGGAGGGCGGCGGCGTGCCGCTGGGCTTCGAGGAGGGATCGGTCCCCGCGACCGAGGACCTCACGCTGTCGGCCGGGGAGACGCTGGTGCTCTACAGCGACGGCCTGGTGGGCTCGCAGAGCCCCGCCGGGGACAACTACGGCGAGGATCGGCTCACCGAGGTCCTCGCCCGCTGCGCCGGCCAGCCGCCGAGCACGGTCGTCAAGGCGATCGAGGAGGACCACCGGGGCTTCTGCGGCACGCACGCCGTCGACGAGATCACCGTGCTCACGCTGCGCCGATCCCGCTGAGCCGGACATCCCCGGGGCACGGGAGATCTCATGATTTTTCCCGATTAGGCGTTTAGCGCGAATCGGAGTAAGGTAAACATCATCTACATCGATCGTGCCTAGGACGCAGGCACACCTTTTCAAGCGCCTTCCTGTCTTGAGGTGTGCCATGGATATCGCGATCGTCTCCGCGCACGAACTTACTCCCGACACGCCCGCCATCGCGCGTGAGCTGGCCAGGGGCCACCGGGTGACCGTCTACACGCGGTCGAGGACGAAGGTCGACGGCGTCGAGCACGTGCCCGCCGGACCCGACGTGGAGCTGTCCGAAAGCGACCTCCTCCCCTACATCCCCGACTTCAGCGCCGGCCTGGCCCAGCGGTGGCGGGAGCACCGGCCGGACATCATCCACGCGTACTCGTGGTCGAGCGGCCTGGCCGCGATCGCGGGCTCGGAGGGCCTGGACGTGCCGGTCACCCAGACCTTCCACAGCCACTACGACGAGAGCCGGACCCCCGCGCCGGTGCGCCGGCTGGAGTGCGCGATCGGCCGCCGGGCCAGGGCGGTCATCGCCGCCTGCGCCGACGAGGAGTCCGAGCTGATCCGGATGGGCGTGCCCCGCCGCAACATCTCGGTCGTCCCCCACGGCATCGACGTCGAGCGCTTCCGCCGTCAGGGCCCGGCCTTCCCCCGGGGCGAGCGTCCCCGCCTGCTGCACGTGGGTCACGTGGGAGCGGAGTACGCGGTGCACGCGCTGCGGGCCGTGCCGGAGGCCGACCTGGTGATCGCCGGCGGCGACGACCAGAGCATCGAGCGGTTGCGGGCCCTCGCGGGCGAGCACGGCCTGGCGGACCGCGTGCAGATGCTCGGCATGGTCCCGCACACGGCGATGCCCAAGCTCATGCGCAGCGTCGACCTGGTGCTGTCGCTGCCGCCGACCGTCCCCACGGGCACGGCGGCGCTGGAGGCCATGGCGTGCGGCATCCCCGTCATCGCCTCGGCGTCCGGAGCCCACCTCGACTCGGTGGTGGACGGCGTGACCGGTTTCCTGACCCGGCCCGACCGCCCGCTGGAGATCGCGCACCGCATCCGCCGCCTGCTCGGCGACGCCACGCTGCGCACGGCCATCGGGTACGCGGCGGCCGACCGCGCCCGTTCCCGCTATTCGGTCGAGCGCATCAGCATGGAACTGCTCCGCGTGTACGAGAAGACGTGCGCCTGACCGGCAAGCGGCATTACCAGTTCCATCCCGTTATAAATGTCAATTCCTGTGGTTAACTCGGCTCATGTCACTTCATGGACCTGGTTCAGCTGTGGCGGCGGCGATGCTCATCGTCGCCGCCACGGCATGTTCGAGCGGGGACTCCACGAAGGTGTTCAACGCGGGCGGTGAGTCCGCGGCGCGGCCCCCCGCCTCCTCCCCCGACCTTCCCGGCTCGGCGCCCAACGCGGCCGGAGCGGGCGCCACCCGGACCTCCGGCCCCGGCGCCGCCGGATCCGGCGACGAGGCCTCCACCGGCGACAGTGCCTCCAAGGGCACTTCCAGAACCTCCTCCGGCGCCTCGGCTGAGGCCGACGGCCGGTCCGTGCACGAACTAGGCGACGAGGCCGCGGAGACGGCCGCCGAGAAGATCGCGGACGAGCCGGTCGGCCTCGGCGCCCCCGCCCCCTCTTCCGGGCCGGCGCCGCGCCCGTCGCTCGTCCAGCGGGCGACGCCCACGGCCGGGCCGGGGGCCAGGAACGCCGGCAAGACCACCAGCAAGACCCCGGACGAGACCGATTCCCCGATGCGCCCCGCCCAGCCGGCGCACACCGGCCCCCGGCAGGTGGACATCGTCCAGCCGCACGACGCCTCCGACGACCCAGTGATCACCGACCGGACGGGCGGGACCGCCACGGGGAGCCGGAGCGCCGGCGACGGCAGGGCGGCCGGGTGGAGCGGCCCGGTCCTCACCGAGGACTTCGGCGACCAGCTCGACCCGTCCGGCTGGACGGCCACCGGTTCGCGCGGAGCGGGCGGCATCGGCGGCGGAGCGCTGCGCCTGACCGGCGGGACCGGCCTGGCCGGCAGACTCACCCAGCAGTACGGCCGCTGGGAGGTGCGCCTGCGCGCCACGGAGGGCTCGGGCACCCCGGTGGTGTCGCTACGGCCGGGTGGCGGCGGCGCGGAGATCGGGCTGGCCGCGATCGGCGACCCGGGACGGCAGGCGGCCGACGCCTTCGTCACCGTGGACGGCGGAGACCGCACCCACGGCGCGCTGCGGGCCGACTTCACGCGCTGGCACACGGTCGCCGTCGACTGGCTGCCCGACCGGGTGAGCGTCTGGCTGGACGGCGCCCGGGTCTGGGACCACACCGGCCGCGTCCCCGCCCAGCGGATGGGCCTGTCGCTGCGCAACGTCTGCGAGGGCTCGGCGGCCTGCGGCGGGACGCTGTTCGTCGACTGGCTGCGCGTCTACCGGGCCGCCCAGCGCTGACGCCCTGGCCGCGTACGGCACCGGCGCCCCGGCGGCGAACCCCTGGCCCGGCCCGGGACGCGGGAGACGCGCCGGGACCGGAGGCGCCGCGCGGGACCGGTGGTGCGACGTGCGGACGTGACGTGGAACGGCCGGCGCGACGGCAGGACGCGGCGGTGCGGGCGGGTCAGCCGCCGCCGAGGAGGGCGGCGGCCTTCAGCGACAGGTGGAGCAGCAGGCGGTCCTCCCCGTCGGCGAGGTCGAGCCCGGTGAGGTGGCTCGCCTTGTCGAGCCGGTAGTACAGCGTCTGCCGGTGCACGCCGAGCGCGGCCGCCGTCTCACCGGCGTGGCCCGCGTGGTCGAGGTACGCCTCGACGCTGGCCGCGATCCGGGGCGTGAGGGCGGCCGACTCGGCGGCGAGGCCGGCGAGGTCGCGCGGGGACAGCCGGACCAGCAGACGGTAGACGCCGAGCGTGGCCCAGTCGGCGACCGGGGCGTGCCGCTCGGCGTGCTCGGCCACCCGCAGGGCCAGCAAAGCCTCGCGCCAGCTCTCCCACGCCTCGCGAGGGTCGTCGCGGGGGCCTCCGATCCCGGCGGCGAGGCCGTACAGGCCGTGCAACAGCCCCGCGACCCGGGCCGCCTGCGCGGCGGGCGCGAGGATCGCGAGGACCGCCCCGCCCATGCCCGGCACGCCCGCCCCCGACACGCCCGGCCCCCGCACAGGCGACCCGAACACGGCCGCCCCCGGTTCGCCCGTTCCCACCCCGCCCGTCTCGGGCCCACCGATCTCCGGCCCGCCTGTCCCGAACGCGCCCACCCCGAGTTCCCCTGTTCCGGGCCCACCTGTTCCGGGCTCGATCACGTCGGGGTCGGCGAGCACGCCGCGCGGCAGCGTCCGCGGCAGGGTGGGCGGCAGGCCCGCGTCCTGCGCCGGAGTCCGGACCGCGACGGCCGTCACCGGCCCCTCGGCCACCACCCCGGCGGCGGCGCGGGCCGCGGGGTCGGCGGAGAAGAACTGGCGCAGCGGGGCGTACCGGCCCCGGGCCTGCGCCGCCAGCAGCGCGGCCACCCGGCCGACCAGGGGCCCGACGGCGGCCAGCCGCTCGTCGGTGAGCTCTCCCGACTCCAGCGCCCACAGGTATCCGTACGTCACCCCGTCGTGCCGCAGCGGCACGCACACCCGGCCGAGCACGCCGGGCAGCCCGGGGATCCGCACCGGCCCGGTCGCCGTCGCGATGCCGTACGCCTCGAAGTGGGCGCGCACCTCGTCGGAAGCGCGCCTGCGCAGGATCGACTCCTGCCGGACGCTGTCGATGTCCCCGCTCTGCGCGCCGTACGCCAGGAGGTTGAACGATCGGTCCTCAAGCGTCACCGACGCGCCGAGCAGCCGGGAGATCTCATCGACGATGTCTTGCATGCTGACATTGTTGTGCATTTGTCCAAGAATGCTGTGGCGGATGTCCGTGGAACTTTGGTGACGTGCGGATTTAGCCTGTGGCCATGCTCGGTTCCCTGCTTCTCGCGGGCTCACGCAGCCCGCTCGCCCGCCGGGCCGTGTCGGGCCTCCCGCTCACGCGCAAGGTCGTCGACCGCTTCGTGGCCGGGGAGTCCGCCACGGACGCCGTCGAGGCGGCGCGCCGCCTGACCGGTTCGGGGCTCTCCGTCACCATCGACCATCTGGGCGAGGAGGTCCGCGACTCCGGGGCCGCCGTCGCCGCCGCCAAGGCCTACGTCTCGCTGCTGGAGGCGCTGCGGCCGCTCGGCCTCGGCGACCGCGCCGAGGCGTCGGTCAAGCTGTCGGCCGTCGGGCAGGCCCTCGATCCCGGCCTGGCCCTGGAGAACGCGCGGCAGATCTGCGCCGCGGCGCGGGAGTGCGGCTCCACCGTCACCCTGGACATGGAGGACCACACCACCGTCGACGCGACGCTCGGCGCGCTGCGCACGCTGCGGGAGGACTTCCCGGAGACGGGCGTCGCGATCCAGGCGTACCTGTTCCGCAGCGAGGCCGACTGCCGCGACCTCGCCGGGTCGCGGGTGCGCCTGGTGAAGGGCGCCTACGCCGAACCCGCCTCCGTGGCCCACCAGCGCAGGACCGACGTGGACCGCGCGTACGTGCGGTGCCTGCGGGTGCTGATGGCGGGCAGCGGTTATCCCATGGTGGCCACGCACGACGACCGGCTGATGGCGATCGCCGAGTCGCTGGCGGTGAGCGCCGGGCGCGGACCGGATGACTACGAGTTCCAGATGCTCTACGGCATCCGGGCCGACAGGCAGGCGGCGCTGGCCGCGGCCGGGTCGCGGGTGCGCGTCTACGTCCCCTATGGCGACGACTGGTACGGCTACTTCATGCGCCGCCTCGCCGAGCGCCCGGCCAACGTCGCCTTCTTCCTTCGCGCTCTGAGGGGTGGATGATGGATTCGATCACCGAGGTCCCGGTGCCGGCGAACGAGCCGGTGCACGGGTACGGGCCCGGCAGCGCCGAGCGCACTGCCCTGGAGACCCGGATCAAGGAGCTGGCCGGGGCGTCCCTCGACCTCACGATGACGATCGGCGGCGAGCGGCGCATGGCCGGCGGCGCCCCCATCGACGTCGTGCAGCCGCACAACCACGCAGCCGTGCTCGGCCGTACGGCCGACGCGACCGCGGCCGACGTCCGGGCGGCGGTGGACGCGGCGCTGGAGGCGGCGCCGCGCTGGCGGGCCCTGCCGTTCGAGGAGCGCGCGGCGGTCTTCCTGCGGGCCGCCGAGCTGCTGAGCGGCCCGTGGCGGGCCACGCTGAACGCGTCGACCATCCTCGGCCAGTCGAAGTCGGCGCAGCAGGCCGAGATCGACGCCGCCTGCGAGCTGATCGACTTCTTCCGGTTCAACGTCTCCTACGCCCGCCGGCTGCTCGCCGAGCAGCCGCAGTCGTCGCCGGGGGTGTGGAACCGGATGGAGTACCGCCCGCTGGAGGGCTTCGTCCTGGCGATCACGCCGTTCAACTTCACCTCCATCGCGGCCAACCTGCCGGCCGCGGCGGCGCTGATGGGCAACGTGGTGGTGTGGAAGCCGTCCCCGACGCAGCAGTTCTCGGCGCACTTCACGATGCGGCTGCTGGAGGCGGCCGGGCTGCCGCCCGGTGTGATCAACATGGTCACGGGCAACGGCGCGGCCGTGTCCGAGGTCGCGCTGCCGCACCCGGAGCTGGCCGGGATCCACTTCACCGGGTCGACGGCCACCTTCCAGCACCTGTGGCGCACGGTCGGGGAGAACATCGCGGGCTACCGCGGCTACCCGCGGCTCGTCGGCGAGACGGGCGGCAAGGACTTCGTCCTCGCCCACCCCTCCGCGGAGCCCGGGGCGCTGGCGACCGCGCTGCTGCGGGGGGCGTTCGAGTACCAGGGCCAGAAGTGCTCGGCGGCGTCCCGGGCGTACGTGCCGCGCTCGCTGTGGGCGCGCATGCGTGACGACTTCGTCTCGGCCGCCGAGTCGCTCACCGTCGGCGACGTGTCGGGCGACCTGTCCACGTTCATGGGCGCGGTGATCGACGCGCGGGCGTTCGCCAAGCACCGCGAGGCGATCGACCGGGCTCGCTCGACGGACTCGATCAAGGTCCTGACCGGCTCCTACGACGACTCGGCCGGCTACTTCGTGCGGCCGGCGGTGCTGGAGTGCGCCGACCCGGCCGACGAGGTCTTCGTGAAGGAGTACTTCGGCCCGATCCTCGCCGTCCACGTCTACGACGACGCCGCCTACGACGCCATGCTCGACCAGATGGAGAGTGCCAGCCCGTACGCGCTGACGGGGTCGGTCATCGCCCAGGACCGGTACGCCGTGGAGGCGGCCACGGAGCGGCTGCGCTTCGCGGCGGGCAACTTCTACGTCAACGACAAGCCCACCGGGGCGGTCGTCGGGCAGCAGCCCTTCGGCGGGGCCAGGGCCTCGGGCACCAACGACAAGGCGGGCTCGATCTTCAACCTGATCCGGTGGGTCAACGTCCGCACGGTCAAGGAGACCTTCGTACCGCCGGTGGTCGGCGGGCCGTACCGGGGTGACGTGCCGCAGGGCGGCTGGCAGCAGCCCGACCTGGGCACCCTCGGTTACTGACCGCGCCCCCTCCCCCGCCGCCGCTACAAAGCCGGCGGGGGATAAGGGCCCCCTGAGTGCGTGCTTGGCCCGTATTCTGGCCAGGATTTCGGCCAAAGGCTAGCATTGTCCTATGGAGATAATCCCGATCAGTGAAGCGAAGGACCGGCTGACCGAACTGGCCGACCGGGCGGCCCGGGAGCACGACCACTTCACTCTCACCAGGAACGGCAGGCCGCACGCGATGATCGTGTCCGTGGCCGAATGGGAGTCCTTGCAGGAGACCCTGGAGATCCTCGCCGATCCCCAGATTCGCGCCGACCTGGTCGAGGCGAAGGCCGCTGAGGCGCGAGGCGACGTGACGACCGAGGAAGAGATGTCCGCCGTCCTCGCGGCTCGCCTCGGACGGGCGAGCGCGTGAGCGACCGCTACAACGTCCTCCTCACTCCACCGGCCCGCCGGGCTCTCGCCGCGGGTCTTCCGGAGGAAGTGGCGGCCGCGGCGTGGGAACTCATCACCGGTGCGATAGCCCGAGAGCCGTGGCGAGTGGGCAAGCCCTTGCAGGAGCCGTACGAGGGCCTGCTCGTCGCCCGGCGCGGAACCTACCGCGTGGTTTACCGCATCGACGAGGACAAGCGCACGGTGACCGTCCAGTCGATCAGGCGCCGCCGGGACGCCTACCGCTTCTGAGCGGCGCTGCCGGAGATTGGGTGTTTCGGGAGGTAGGAGGCGCGTTTTCGGGTACCGAGGGCGAAAGACGCTCCGCGAGCGAGCCGAGGTCGACATGCGTAGGTTCCTGGCAGCTCTTCTCATCGGGGCCGCGACCCTGACAGCCGCCTGCTCCGACATCAAGCAGGACTGGTACACCCAGACGATTCCGCAGAACGAGGGGGCGAACGCCAACCTGCGCGGTCTGCTGCTCCGCAACGCGTTCGTCATCGGCCCGCAGACACCGGCCTCGCCCGGCGCCGACATGCCGATGTACCTGATGCTGCTGAACGAGAGCGGGCGCTCCGACCGGCTCGTGTCAGTGGACACCGGCGGCGTCTTCCGGGAGGCCCGCCTGCCGGCCGGCGGCCTGGAGATCCCCGGCGGGAGGTACGTCGGCGGCACGGCGCTCCCCCAGGTGCTGCTCGCCGGCCTCACCCGCCCGCTGACCGCCGGCACCGCGATCCCCGTCACGTTCCGCTTCCAGAACGGAGGCGAGACGCGGGTGAACGTACCGATCCTGCCGCCGGGACAGTGGAGGGCGACCTACTCCCCCTGGCCCGGAGTGCCGGAGCCGTCGCCCGCCCCCTCGCCCACCCGCTCGCCGACCCCTCTGCCCACGGGCGCGCCGCCCACGTCGGGCTGACCGGTCAGCGGATCGCCGGATTCGCGACGATGATCTCCTCGGCGACGGCGCGCAGGCGGGGGAGGTAGGCCGTCACCTCACGGGCCCGGTGCCGAAGCGCGTCAGGCGACCCGGCGCCCAGGTCGGCCGCGAGGTCCGCGAACCCCGCCGCGTGCCCCGTCTCCTCCGGCGCGTCCACCGCGAGGATCTTCAGGCACCGGGCGTACGTCGCGGCGATCCAGAAGACGGCCTCGCGGTGCAGCCTCCGCAGGAGGAGGTCGCGGCTGCCGTCGACGGCCACCGGCCGGGCCGCCCCGGTGATGTCGGAGGAGAAGGGGAACGGCGTGCGGGCCACGGCCGCCGCCGCGTCGAACGCGCTCGTCATCGAGGCGAGGTGGCCGCCGATCCGCTCGCGGGTCAGGTGCGCGCAGCCGAGCAGGCCCAGCAGTTCCTCGTAGACCTCCATCCGGCCGTACTCTCGGAGCAGGTCGCGGACGGCCGGGTAGCGCAGCCGTACGGTGGGGTTGCGCAGACCGGCGGTGAGAAGCACGTGCGTCGTGATCCCGGCGGGGAACAGCCAGGCCGTGACCTGGTCGTGGAACGGCCGGTCCGGGTCGAGCGACGCGAGGCCGCCGGTGATCCTGCGCTCGGCGTCCTCGCACCGCAGGCGGACCCACCGCCGTTCGGCGAAGCCGGCCGACACGGCGGCCCGGAGGCGGGCCAGCCGTCCGGTCGGGTCGGCGATCAGGGTCGCGGGGTCGTCGGCGCGGAAGGCGCCCGCCAGGTGGCAGGAGGCCAGCACGTCCGGCGCCGAGGCGATCTGGTTCCAGGACAGGTACGTGACCTCCACGAGCACCCCCTCGAACGCGATCTTCCCGAGCTTGGGGGGCGCGACGGGATCGGTGACGACCACCGTCACGTCGACGTCCGACGTGGGCGGCAGCAGCGCGCCGGGGTCCGCCCAGGCGGCCGACCCGGTCAGGAAGGCCCCGGCGAAGTTCGCGGCGGAGGCGGCCTCGGCGGCGACCCATCGGGCCGCGGCGGCCCGCGCCTCCCGGACCCGTGTCCCTCGCATGAGCCACAGTGAACCACAGGGACGGACGGCCGGGATCAGATGGGGATCTTGAGCACGATGACGGCGATGTCGTCGCGGGGCAGCCCGGACTGGAAGGCGACGGCCTCGTTCACGATCGCCTCGGCGATTCCCGCCGCCCCCATCGCGCGGGAGGCGCCGAGCAGGCGCCGCAGCCGTTCCTCGCCGTACATCTCCTTGTCCCTGCGTCCCTCGACGACGCCGTCGGTGTAGAAGAGGACCGCGTCGCCGGGGGCGAGGTCGACGTCGACGTCGGTCAGCCTGACCCTGGGCAGCAGGCCGAGGACGTTGCCGGGCCGCCCGATCTCACCGACCGCGTCCCCGCTCGCCCACAGCGGGTACGGGTGACCGGCCAGGGAGACGGTCAGCCGGAAGTGATGGCCGACGGGCGCGAGCCGGCCGTACACGGCCGTCACGAACCGGCCCGCCCGCTCGCGCAGCAGGGTCCGGTTGAGCGCGGACAGCACCGGCAGCCGGGTGCCGTCGGCGCGGCGCACGTCGACCGCGATCTCGCGGACGACCGACTGCATCGCGAGCAGCGGGGAGAAGTGGGTCTCGTAGAAGATGCGGTCGCCGACGGCCAGCAGGTTCTGGATCCGCATGCCGCCGGTCAGCTCACCGGGGTCGTATCCGGTGAGCTCCAGCAGCGTCCGGTTGACCCGGATGATCGTCCCGTCGGGGAGGATGGACAGGTATCCGCACGGCGCGTGCTCGTAGAGCTCCTCGAAGTCGTCCTCGACGCCGCTCACCTAGACGAAGGCCTTGATGGCCGCGATGGTCTCGCCGGGCGCGCTCAGGTTGGGGCAGTGCCCGGTCGCCCGCATGAGCACCAGCTCGCTGCCGGGGATCGACTCGTGGACGAACCTGCCCACCTCCACCGGGGCGATCACGTCCTGGGCGCACTGCAGGATCAGGCAGCGCACCGGCACCCGGGACAGGTCGGCGCGGTTGTCGGACATGAACGTCACCGTCGCGAACCGCCTGGCGATCTCCGGATCGGTCCGGCAGAAGCTGTTGGTCAGCTCGGCCCCCAGCTCGGGACGGTCGGGGTTGCCCATGATCACCGGAGCCATGGCGCCGGACCAGCCGAGGTAGTTGCTGTCGAGGGACTCCAGCAGTTCCTCGATGTCGGCCGCGCTGAAGCCGCCGACGTAGCCCTCGTCGTCGATGTAGCGGGGTGAGGGCCCGACCATCACCAGCGCCCCGAAGCGCGCCGGCTCCCTGATGGCAGCCAGCGCGCCGATCATCGCGCTCACCGAATGGCCGACGAAGACCGCGTCGGTCAGGCCGAGCTCGGCACAGACGTCCAGGACGTCCTGCGCGTACCCCTGGAGGGAGGAGTAACGCTCGGGCGAGTAGGCCGACAGGTCGGAGTCGCCCGAGCCCACGTAGTCGAACAGGACGATCCGGTAGTCGTCCTCGAAGGCGGGGGCGACCAGCCGCCACATGTTCTGGTCGCATCCGAACCCGTGGGCGAAGACCATCGGCCGCCCGTCGGGCCGACCGGTCACTCGCACGTTGTTGCGCACCATCACACTCATGACGCGCCAGCAAACCAATCCCGTCATGGGCGATTCGGGGGCGGCCGTGTACGTGGCGCGGTCACGGGTAGGCGGCGTGAATCCCCTAGGCAACGGAGGCGTCATGGACACCATCTCCTCCAGGACCACCGCACGCACGCCCGTGCAGACGGCCGCCCTGGTCGTGGGCGTCGTGTTCCTCCTGGTCGGCGTCCTGGGCTTCATCCCCGGGATCACCCGGAACGTGGACCAGCTGCAGTTCGCCGGGCACCACTCCGACGCCATGCTGCTCGGCGTCTTCGAGGTGTCGATCCTGCACAACATCGTGCACCTGCTGTTCGGCGTGGCCGGTGTGACGCTGGCCCGCACCTGGGCGGGCGCCCGCTCCTACCTGATCGGCGGCGGCGCCGTCTACCTGGTGCTGTGGCTGTACGGCCTGCTGGTGGGCCACGACAGCGCGGCCAACTTCGTCCCGGTCAACAACGCCGACAACTGGCTGCACCTGTTCCTCGGCCTCGGAATGGCCGCCCTCGGCTTCCTGCTGACCCGCCGCGCGGTCCACGACCGCATCTGAGCATCGCTCCGCGGCCGGCCTCCCGGCCGCACCCGACACCGCACCCGACACACACGGAAGAGAGGAGAAGGCATGACGACCGCTCGCGACATCATGACTCCCTGGGCGGAGTTCGTGCGCGCCGACGAGACCGTCTACGACGCCGCCGAGAAGATGGCCCGCCTCGACGTGGGCTCGCTGCCTATCTGCGGCACCGACGACCGGCTCAAGGGCGTGCTGACCGACCGCGACATCGTCGTGAAGGTGCTGGCCCGGGGCAAGGACCCCAAGTCGTGCCAGGCCGGTGATCTCGCCCAGGGCGAGGCCGTCACGATCGGCGCCGACGACGACGCGGCGGAGATCCTCGACACGATGGCCTCGCACAAGGTCCGCCGCCTGCCCGTCATCGACGGCAACAAGCTGGTGGGCATCATCGCGCTGGCCGACGTGGCCCGCGCCCTGCCCGACGTGCCCGTCGGCGACCTCGTCGACGCGATCAGCACCGACTGACGCAGGCCGCCGTACGGCGGACGATCGCGAGCCCCGGCTCTGTGAGCCGGGGCTCCGCGTGTCCGGCACGCCTCCGGCCCGCCCGCGACCGAACGGCGCGCCGAGGGAGAGATCGGTGGCTCAGCGGGGCACGCCGTACGCCTCGTCGCTCACGAGCCTGGCCGCGCCGATGACCGCGGCGTGCTCGCCCACGTCGCTCAGCACGATGGGCAGGTTCTTCGTCGCCAGGGGCAGCGAGCGCCGGTAGATGACGCTCCGGATCTCGGCGAGCAGGACGTGGCCCAGCACGGCGAGCCCGCCGCCCAGCACGATGAGGCTCGGGTTGAAGAACGACACCAGGCCCGACAGCACCTCGCCCACGCGCCGTCCGCCGGTGCGCACCAGCTGGAGGGACGTCGCGTCGCCAGCCGCGACCGCCTCGGCCACCGCGGCGGCGTTCAGCGTCCCGTCACGTTCGAGAAGCTCCCCGAGCATGGGCGAACGCCCCGACCTGACCGCTTCGAGGGCGTCGCGGGCCAGCGCCTCGCCGCCGAAGGTCGCCTCCAGGCATCCGCTGTTGCCGCACGCGCAGACCGCGTCGGAGTCGGCGACCTGGATATGCCCGATGTCTCCCGCGCAGCCGTCCATGCCGCGATAGAGCTCGCCTTTCGCCACGATTCCGCACCCGACGCCGGCGCCGATTTTGACGAACAGGAAGTTCTCGACCGTGCGCGCCGCGCCCGCGTGTTGTTCGCCGAGTGCCATGACATTGACGTCGTTGTCCAGCACGACCGGGCATTCGAACCACCGGCCGAGAAGATCGCGAACGGGGTATCCGTCCCATCCCGGCATGACCGGCGTCGCCACGGTGATTCCGCGGCGGAAGTCGACCGGGCAGGGGACGCCGACTCCGACTCCGAGCGGCCGGTCCACTCCCGCCTTGGCGAGCAGCCCGCGAGCGCGCTCCGCCGCGAGTTCGAGCACCGGTTCGGGACCTTGGCGCACGTCGCACTCAGTGCGTTCGAACGCGACGATCCGCAGCCTGCCGTCGGTGATCGCGACGGACACCGCGCCGGTGTCCACGGCGATCGCGACGAATCTGATGTCGCCCGCGATATCGATGACGGTCGAACGCCGCCCTCCGCGGGATGCGGCCGGGCCGATTTCGGCAATAAGGCCCATGGCCGTCAGCCGGCCGAGTTCCGCCCCCATCGTCGTACGTGACACTTCGAAGTGGTCCACCAGCTCAATGCGGGATCGAGGACCGGCATCACGTAATCGCGTGAGTATTCTGGCCTGCAGTTTCGTTTCGGGGCGGCCTGGGACCGATGTATCCACCCGATAAGTTTCTCACCAGGCGCGCGTGGCTTGTCACTCGGCGGGAACGGGAATTCGCGCGTCAATGCGTGACGCGGGACCCATTCCGGCGTGATCGTCAGCCCGCCTCGCCGTGCTCGGCGACCTGGCCGAAGGTCCTGTCGCGGGCCAGGTCCGACAGTCGCACCGTGTCCACTCCGTCGCAGACCAGTTCGGTCGAGGCGATCGCGGCCCGCACCGCGGGCGTGTCCGGCCCCGGCAGGGCCACGGTCGCGGTCTGCAGGTACGTCCACTCACGCAGCGCCTTCAGCGACGCCTCGGGCAGCCGGGCCGAGTAATCGATCACCAGGGCGTCGTCCTTGACGAGCAGGTGATCGAGGCTCGTCCTGGTGGGGATGTCCTCGTCGGACGGTTCGTAGAAGGACTTGGCCGGATGGGTCCAGGAGGTCACCTCGCCGGGGGCCGTCCGCGGCCGCAGGTCGCACGTCACCGGAGACCCCGCCGTGCCGGCCGCGGGCCCGCTCGCGGCACCGGCCGCGGACGCGTCGGCGGAGGGGGCGGCGGAGGTGGCGCCTCCGCACCCGGCGCAGAACGCGAGCGACGTCACGGCGAGTGCGACCCGGGTGAGGGCCTGGCGCATGGATCACTCCTGGTTCTCGTCGGAAAGGCGCCGGTGGCCCGGGCGCGTCGCGCGCCCGGGCCACCGGGAGGGGGTCAGCGCCCGCTGACCTTGAGGGAGGCCGAGCGGGAGACGACCTCGCCGGTCGGGTCGGTGATGCGGACCCGGTACTCGGAGTCCGCGACCTCCGGCGCCGCCGTGACGGCGATGGCGAAGGACGTCTCGCCGGTCATGTTGGTCCAGTCGGCCGAGCCCGGCGACTTCACCTGCCACTGGTAGGCGACGTTCCGGCCCTCGGCCGGCGCGGAGAAGACCGCGAGCTCGCCGGCGCCCACGGCCGTCGTCTTCGGCTGGGACACGAAGCCCAGGTGGACGCTCTTGCCGTCGAGGGTCCTCATCCAGGTGACGAGCTCGTGGGCCCGGTCCCGGAGCACGCTGTGCGCGCGCCCGCCCTGGCTGGAGTCGATCAGCCGGCGGAGGGTGGTCGCCTGCGTGAGCGCGTCGGCGTAGTCCTTCACCAGGTAGGCGTCGTACGACGCGGTGAGCGCCTGGTTCAGGTCGGCGGCCAGACCGGCGTCGATGGAACCGTCCGCGGTGCCGGCGGCGACGAGCTTGCGCACTTCGTCGTGGCTGACGCAGTTCGCCTCGGTCCGGCCCGCGGCCCACTTGATGCCCTCGAGCATGTTCTTCTGGAACAGCGGGTCGAGGGTGTTCTGCCAGTTGTGGAGGAGCGCCTGGGTGAAGGAGCGCCCGCCGTCGTAGTTCTGGCACCAGGAGATCGGGTGGTCGGCGCCCTCGACCCGGCCCGCGCTGGCGCCGATGCTGCCGACGTACGTCGACTCGTTCAGTGTCTGCAGGACGTGCGTCTTCTGGCGCGGCAGGCCGACCCAGTTGTAGAGCTCGTCGACGATCTTCAGCCGCTCCGGGAACTGACTGGTGGCCGGGTTGGTGTCGTCCTCGGTCACCAGCTCGCCGATGTTGCAGGCTCCGCAGGTGTTCTGGAGACCGCTGCCGTTGGAGCCGTGGTTGTCGAACTCGCCGCCGGCCAGGCCCTTGTACCAGTCCCACCCGTGCATGGAGTCGGTGGCGCCGTGCAGCGCGACGAAGCCGCCGCCCTGGTTGACGAACTGCTTGAGCACGGCCTGCTCGTCGACCTTGACGTTCGGGTCCGCCTGAGTGGGACGGGCCGTGGAGAACACGCCGTTGCCGACGCTGGAGACGCCGATGACCACGTCGTACTTCGACAGGCGCTCGATGCTCTCGAACGGGTTCGGCACCGACACGTCGGGGCTGAGGTAGTCGTAGACGTCGACGTCGAAGTTGTTGGCCCGGCCCATGTCCTGGATCACGGCCATGGTCAGCGGGATGTGCTCGTGCCGGAAGGCGCCCGGCTGGTTGCCGAAGAGGAGAACCCGGAACTTCGGCTTCTTGTTGACCACGGACGCGGTCGGGAGCCGGAAGGGGGCGCGCTCCATGCCCGGCGCCGCGCTCACGGTGACGCCGGTGGCGACGTCGGGGTGCTTGACCCCGCGCAGTTCCTCCACCAGGTAGGCGGCGTCCTTCACGAGGGAGTCGCGCATGTAGCCCTCGGGCACGACCTGAGCGGCCAGCGCGCCGAAGCTCGTCAGGGCGGACACCGCGGCGTCGCCGCCGGCGTCGGCCTGGGCGAGCAGCGCGAGCAGGCGGTCGCCGTTCGACGCCGAGACCTTGCCGGCGGAGACGTACCGCTGGACCAGGGCCCGGACGTCCCCGACCGAGGTGGTGATCTGGAAGGTCAGGGTGTACTTCGCGCCGTTGCCGGCGGCGTCTCCGAGCGCGACCGCCCAGGTGTGCACGCCGACGGACAGGGTGGCCGGGTCGAGCGGCAGGGGGTAGGCCCACTTGCCGTCGATCCACATGTCCCGCACCGCGGCGCCACCCGACCCGGGGGTGGGGTCGGTGCGCGTCGGGGTGATGGAGGCGGCGGCCGCGCTGTGCGCCACCTTGCCGCCGGAGACGCCCGGCCAGGCCGCGACCGGCGGCTTGGTGTCGATCCGCACGCTGATCGTCTTGGCCGCCGAGGCGTTGCCGGCGGCGTCGACCGCGACGTAGCGGACCGTGCTGTTGCGGTCGCCCTTGACGACGTAGGTGGCCGTGCCACGGTTGCCGCTACGCACAGCCGGCACGGTGACGGCGGCGTCCGTGCCCACCGTCACGACGAACGACGCGACGGCGTCGTCGTCGGTCGCGGACAGGTTCAGCGTCACCTCGTCGTTGATGAACCAGCCACCGGCGCCGGTGGTGGTCGACGGGGTGTAGGCGGTGTTCGTCGCGCCGTTGTAGTTCGGCTCGGCGATCGGCGACAACGTGGCCGTGTCGAGGACGGGCGCCGCTCCGGACTCCGCGGCGGCGGCGGGGCCCGTGGAGCCGAGCACCAGGGCCGGCACCGCAAGCGCAGCGGTGGCGAGGGCCGCTCGCGACCGCAGTCCGGATCGTGTGCGTGAGGACATGTCACTCCTATGTCGGGACAGAAGCGCATCGCGCCTTCGGACGCCGACCCCACGAGCGCCGACCCGGTGAGGTGGTGATCTACGGTTAACGCGACGACTCTCGGAAGTGTGAGCTGCGCCTCACATCTTTGTCAATAACATGTCCTAACTTTCGACGATTTCGAGGAAAGTAACGAGTGCCAGTGAAATAGTTCATTGGAACGTGTCAAATCTCTCCTCCTGCGCCGAACGGAAGAGGCCCCGGGACCCCGATCGGTGGCGAGCCGACTCCTGTTTGAGGCTGCCCATGGGGGTATGTCGGCTCTGCGGCGAGGACCGCGGCAGGTGTCCGGCCCGCCGGCCCTGGCACGACGCGGGGGGGAAGTGATGACCGACGACACCGGCGCGGGCACGCCGCGCCGTTTCACGTTCGACTTCGATCCCCGGTTCGCTCCCCTGCTGTCCGTCGTGGGCGTCCGCCCGGAGACCGCCGGGGTCCTGGTGGGTCCCGGCACACTGCGCGTGCGCTTCGGGCCCTGGGTGGTCGAGACCCCGCTGGCCAACGTCGCGGGCGTGGAGACCACCGGGCCCTACTCGCCGCTGCGGGTGATCGGGGTCCACATGTCGCTCGCCGACCGCGGGCTCAGCTTCGGCACGAACGCCCGCCGGGGCCTGTGCGTGCGGTTCCACGAGCCGATCCGCGGCGGCGAGCCGTCCGGGCTGCTGCGCCACCCCGGGCTGACGGTGACGGTCGACGACCCCGAAGCGCTGGCGGACCGGCTCTCCCAGCGCCTGTGACACAACCCCGGAAGGAGACTCCGTGATCCGCCGACTCGTCCGGGGCGCCGCCGCCGGCGCGCTGTCCACGCTCACCATGAGCGCGGTCATGCTCGCCGGGCAGCGCGCCGGGCTCATGCCGGGGCAGCCGCCCCGGCACATCGTCAGGGCGGCCCTGCCGGGCCACCGGCACCGGCCCAAACGCGGGGAGAAAGCCCTCGGCGCCCTCGCGCACCTGGGCTTCGGCGCCGCCACCGGCGCGGCGTTCGGCCTGCTGACCGGGAACCGGAGGCCCACGGTGCGGCTCGGGGTGGGCTACGCCCTGCTGGTCTGGCTGGGCGCCTACCAGGGCTGGGTGCCCGCGCTGAACATCCTGCCGCCGGCCTCGCACGACCCCGCGCCCGGCCGTCCGGCCGTCATGGCCGCGGCCCATGTCGTGTACGGCGCCACGCTCGCGCTCGCGGTCGACGCCATGTGCCGGGCGGGCGGAACAGCAACCGAGGAGGACAGATGACGACGCCGGACAGGCAGCTCGCACTCGTGACGGGCGCCTCCAGTGGCATCGGATACGAGCTCGCCAGGCAGTTCGCCCAGCACGGCTTCGACGTGGTGGTCACCGCGGAGGACGAGGAGCTGGCGAGCGCCGCCGAGTCCCTGCGGGAGTACGGCGGGCAGGTGGTCGCGGTACGCGCCGACCTCACGCGGTACGACGAGGTCGAGCGGCTGTGGACGGAGACCGTCGCGGTCGGGCGTCCCCTCGACGCCGTGGCGGTCAACGCGGGCGTCGGGGTGGGCGGCGAGTTCGCCCGAGGCACCTCGCTGGAGGCCGAGCTCGGGCTCATCGAGCTGAACGTCGTCTCCTCGGTCCACCTGGCCAAGCGCGCCGTCGCCGCCATGACCTCCCGGGGCGCGGGGAGGATCCTGTTCACCTCCTCGATCGCCGCGCTCATGCCGGGGCCGTTCGAGGCCGTGTACGCGGCCAGCAAGGCGTTCCTCCACTCGTTCGCGGAGGCGCTGCGGAGCGAGCTGAGGGACTCGGGCGTCACCGTCACCTCGCTCATGCCGGGACCGACGGACACCGAGTTCTTCGAGCGGGCGGGGATGCAGGACACGAAGGTGGGCGCGGGCCCGAAGGACGACCCGGCCGAGGTCGCCAGGCAGGGCTTCGACGCGCTGATGAAGGGCGACGACAAGGTCATCGCCGGTTCGTTCACGAACAAGGTCCAGGGCGTGGCGAGCAGGATCGCCCCCGACCGGGCCAAGGCCGCCATGCACCGCCGCATGGCCGAGCCCGGCACGGGCGACGCGTCTGGGGACGAGGAGTAGAGGACCCCGGGGCGCGGTGAGGCCGCGGTGCGGGATCGGACGTTCCGTCCCGGCACCGCGGCCTCACGGCGTCTTCCACCACGCCTGCCGGCGTCGGTACGGGGTCCGTCCGGGGCGGCGGGGCCGGCGCTCCGCGTCAGAGGGCCGCGGCCACCGGGACGACCCGCTCGCCGAGGATCCGCAGCGGGTCCAGCCGGTGGACGTCCACGACCGCACCGAGCGCCTCGCTGAACCCGAGCTCGGCGAAACGCCCGAGGTCGTCGATGACGCGCTGGACGTTCTCCCCCTTCTCCCCCACGTCGTACCGGTAGTAGACGGTCTTGACGATCTCGTCGTAGTCGCGGCCCTCGGCGTCGCAGTGGGCCCGCAGCACGTCGAGCTTCCTGGCCAGGTCGGCGGTGGGGAACAGGTTGCACGCCTGGGCGTACCGCGCGACCAGGCGCAGGGTCTTCTTCTCGCCCCCGCCCCCGACGAGGATCGGCGGGTGCGGCCTCGACAACGCCTGGGGCGAGTTGAGCGGGCGCTCCAGCCGGTAGTGCCTGCCGTCGTAGGGCTTCTCGTCGCCGCCCCACATGCGCAGGCAGATCTGGATCGTCTCCTCCAGCCGTTCGAACCGCTCGGCCAGCGGCGGGAACGGCAGGCCCAGACCGCGCGACTCCTCCTCGTTCCAGGCCGCGCCGATGCCGAGCCAGGCCCGCCCGCCCGACAGCACGTCGAGCGTGGTGACGATCTTCGCGAGCAGCCCGGGCTCGCGGTACACGGTCCCGGTGACGAGCGTCAGCAGCTTGGCCCGGGACGTGTGCCCGGCCAGGTAGCCGAGCGTCGTGTAGGCCTCCAGCATGTCGTGCTCGGCCGGCCCGACGACGCCGATCTGGAAGAAGTGGTCCATCACCGCGACGGTGGCGAAGCCCGCGTCGTCGGCCGTCCTGGCGATCTCGGCCAGGTCCGTGCCCAGGGTCGCGGGACCCCCGGGGTAGGTGAAATCAGGGATCTGCAGTCCGATCTTCACAAGCACCTCCTGTTACATGCTTACACCGATACGCCGCAGGGCGCGCCGGAAGCGGCGGCGGTGCGTCGCGCGTGGTCGGGTAAGCGCTGGTGCCAGGAGGGTCAGGCCGTCATCTCCTTGTACGCGACGACCTTGCGCACGCTCAGGCGCACGAGGACGGCGCCGGGGACGCTGTAGCGCTCGCCGAGCTCCTCCGCCTGCTCCTTGCCCACGTAACGGCCGCCGATCTCGGCCGCCCACCGCCGCACCTCGTCCAGGTCGTCCGACAGCGACGCCTCGCCCTCGAACATCACGAACGAGTACGGCGGACGCTGGTCGTCCACGCAGAGGGTGGCCCGGGGGTCGCGGCGCAGTTCCCTGGCCTTGACGCTGCTCTCGTGGGTGGTGAAGACCACGTCGCCGCCGTCCAGGGTGAACCAGACGGGGGTCGCGTGCGGACGCCCGTCCAGCCTGGTGATCGCGAGCGTGCCCGTGCGCGTCTCCGCCGTCGCGAACTCGCGCCACTCCGCCTCGGTCATCTGGTCCATGGTCCGAAAGTAACGTCCGCCGGGCCGTCCGGGTATCAGCGCGCTCTCACCGC
This sequence comes from Microbispora sp. H10670, assembly GCF_014161385.1. Lineage (NCBI taxonomy): Bacteria > Bacillati > Actinomycetota > Actinomycetes > Streptosporangiales > Streptosporangiaceae > Microbispora > Microbispora sp. H10670. The sequence continues at coordinate 45,924 of NZ_JABBWW010000028.1, forward strand.
ACGGCGGCCCTCTCACGGACCCGTCTCGCCGCACCGTGCCCACTCACCGCACCATGCTCACCCCTTTCCCGGCTTTCCGTATATGTACGGATACTTCTACGGATATTCAGGCGCTGATCACGGCTCTAGCGTCACGGCAGAGGCCGCCACCCCCCAGCCGGACCCCGGCCCACCACCACGGACCACCGCCCGGACCGACACCAGGGACCGACACCAGGGACCACCGCCCCGGACCACCGCCCCGGACCGCCACTCCGGCCGCGACGACAGAGCAAGGAGCACCGTGACGTGACCTCTTCCTAGGTCCCGGATGACGCGGGCGGGCCATCCTCGCCCCGGCTCCCCGGAACCACGCGTTTCTCTCCTCACCCCCCGAATCCCACCGTGTCCGCCGCCCGGCCTCTCCCCCGGCGGCGCGACCGCCGTCGCCCGCCCACCCAAGCGGACGCGGCGTGGGAGGCAGAGAAAGGACGACGCCCATGAGGCGTGGAGCACTGCTCGCAACGGCCGCCGCGCTGGCCCTGACCGGCCTGGCCGCCCCCACGACCGAAGCCGCCGCCAAACCCCCTCCAGGCAGCCAGGAGCAGGTGCGGTCCGCCGCCGCCGACCCGGCGCAGCGCGCCGCGGCCGCGGCCGACCAGGCCGTCGCGAGCGGCCTGGACGACCTGCGCGTGACCCCCAACGAGAGCTATCGGCGCAGCGCCGTGACGGCGGGCGCCGGCGGCATGTACTACGTCAGCTACGAGCGCACCTACAAGGGCCTCCCGATGGTGGGCGGCGACGCGGTCGTGGTCGCCGACGGCAACGGACGCGTCCGCGACACCACGGCGGCCTCCGGCGCCACGACCCTGGGTGTGCCGACCTCGCCGTCGGTGAGCGCCGAGAGCGCCACGGAGAAGGCGAAGACCGTGCTGACCCGGGTCGACGACAGCGCCGCCCCGCGCCTGGTGGTCCTCGCCTGGGGCCACAAGCCGCGCCTGGCCTGGGAGGCCGTGGTCTCCGGCCTCGCGTCCGGCCGGCCGAGCATCCAGCACGTGTTCGTCGACGCGGCCACCGGTGAGATCGCCGACTCCTACGACCAGGTCAGGGAGGGCAGCGGCACCGGTTACTACTACGGCGCGGTGACCATCAACACCAGCGGCTCCGGCACGTCGTACTCGATGACCGACTCCACCCGCAGCGGCCTCAAGTGCGGCGGGCAGAACGGGTCGGCCTACACCGGCACCGACGACGCGTGGGGCACCGGCAGCGGGACGAACCTGGAGACCGCCTGCGTGGACGCGTTGTACGCCGTCCAGCGCGAGTGGGACATGCTCTCCAGCTGGCTCGGCCGCAACGGCATCAACGGCAGCGGCGGCGGCTTCCCCACCCGTGTGGGCCTGTCCGACGTGAACGCGTACTGGAACGGCAGCTACACCAACTTCGGCCACTCGCAGGACAACGCCCGCCAGGCCACCTCGATCGACGTGGTGGCGCACGAGTTCGGCCACGCCATCTTCCAGACCACCCCGGGCGGCGCCGGTTCCGGCAACGAGAACGGCGGCATCAACGAGGCCACGGGCGACATCTTCGGCGCCCTCACCGAGGCGTACGCCAACAATCCGAACGACGCGCCGGACTACCAGGTGGGCGAGCTGGTCAACCTCGTCGGCAGCGGGCCGATCCGGTACATGTACAACCCCTCGCTCGCCGGCGACCCCAACTGCTACTCCTCCTCGATCCCCAGCACCGAGGTGCACGCCGCGGCCGGCCCGCTGAACCACTGGTTCTACCTGCTCGCCGAGGGCTCCTCGCCGGGCGGCGGCAAGCCGAACAGCCCGATCTGCTCCGGCGGCCCCTCGTCGGTGACCGGCATCTCCATCCAGAAGGCCGGCAAGATCTACATGGGCGCGCTGCAGCGCAAGACCTCGACCTGGAAGTACGCGGGCATCCGGTCGGCGTCGCTGGCGGCGGCGGTCGAGCTGTACGGCGCGAGCAGCGCCGAGTGCGCGGCCACCAAGGCGGCCTGGAACGCGGTCGGCGTCCCGGTGCAGTCGGGCGAGCCGAGCTGCAGCGCCTCGGGCAACGACTTCTCCCTGTCGCTCAGCCCCACCGCGGGCACCGTGACCGCCGGCCAGTCGGCCACCACGACCGTCTCGACGTCGACCACCTCGGGTAGCGCGCAGACCGTCGCCCTCACCGCCTCCGGGCTTCCGTCCGGGGCGACCGCGTCCTTCAGCCCGTCCTCGGTGACCTCGGGCGGCTCCTCCACCCTGACCATCGCCACCAGCGCGTCGACGCCCGGCGGCACCTATCCGGTGACGATCACGGGCACCGGCTCGTCGGGCGGCCACACCGCGACGTACACCCTCACCGTGTCGGGCACCTCCGGCGGACGCACGTTCACCAACGGCACGGACTACACCATCAACGACCTCACGACGATCACCAGCCCGGTCACGTCGAACGCGAGCGGTAACGCGGTGTCCCCGGTCCAGCTCAGCGTGACCATCTCGCACACCTGCGCCGAGGACCTGCGGATCAGGCTCCAGGGCCCGAACGGCACCTGGTACACCGTCAAGTCGAGCGGCGGCGTCAGCTGCACGTCGTTCGGCACCCGCACCTACTCGGTCGCGGTCACCCAGCCCGCGGCGGGCACCTGGACCCTGGAGGTCAGGGACCAGTACACCCTCGACACGGGTTATCTCGACTCGTGGAGCATCACCGTCTGAGCGACGGCCATGAGGACCCCCGGGACCGGCTCCACCGGTCCCGGGGGTTCCCGCGTTCCGTGGCCTCGACGGCGGGTCTCGCGCGGTTCGTGCCGGGCCGGACGTGGTCAGGCGGGCGGCGCGATCTGGGTCCGCGAGCGGACGCCGAGCTTGCGCAGCACGGTGGCGACGTGGGTCTCCACCGTGCGCGTCGACAGGAAGAGCACATCGGCGATCTCCCGGTTGGTCCGGCCGAGCGCGACGAGCCGGGCCACCTCCTTCTCCCGCTGCGACAGCCCACCGGCCTTCCTCCCCCGCCCGCCCGGCAGCCGGACCTCCACGCCGATCTCGCGCAGCAGCCGCCGGCAGCGGGCGGCGTCGTGCGTCGCGCCGAGGCGGGCGTACCGCTCGGCCGTCTCCCTGAGCGCGGGGGTGGCGACTCCGTCCCCGAGGGCGAGCCGGGCCCGCGCCTCGCCCTCCGCCGCCCGCGCCGCGGCGTACGGCTGCGGCAGGACCCCGTACGCCCGGCGGGCACGGGCGAACAGGCCGGCGGCGTCGGCGTGCCGGCCCTCCGCCGACGCGAGCGCGGCCAGCGCGGCGTCGAGCGCGGCGTGCGCGGCGGGGGCGACCCGGCCCGCGATTCCTCCGGCGTACTCGGTCGCCAGGTCGTGCGCCGCGCGCAGCCGGCCGGCCGCGGCGAACGCGGTCACGGCGGACGGCACCAGGGTCGCACCCCACACCCACACGCCCTTGCGGCGCAGCCGGACGACCGCCCGCTCGGCCTCCGTCACCGCGGCGTCCACCCTGCCGCGGGCGAGGTGCAGCTCGACGAGGCCACCGGCGGCGGCCGCCACGACCGGGGCGTGCCGCGACTCCGGCGCGTCCAGCCCCGCGTTGTGGAAGTGCTTGAGTGCCTCCTCCCACTCGCCCGTCGCCAGGGCGAGCAGGCCGAGCACCAGCCAGAGGTCCACCGCGATCAGCGGGGTCTCGGTGGCCAGCTCCCCCAGGGACGCCGCCCGGTCGCGGAGCCCGTCCCAGCGTCCAGTGAGCCACTCCCTGCGGATCGTGGAGGCCTCGACGAGATAGGCGGGATACTGCGCGCCGGTCTCCAGCGCGAGCCGCCGGCCCTCCCGGGCGAACCGCTCGGCCGCACCGTAGAGCCCCAGCGTGGTCGCCGAGTCGTGCAGGTTGCAGAACGCCCGGGCGGCCTCCCGCCGCACCTCCGTGACGGGGTCGGCGACCGGAAGCCGGGCGGCGACGGCGAAGGCGTCGGCGGACCCGATCGTCATCTCGAAGGAGGCCCGGTTGGCCAGCACCGCCGCCGCGAGCTCCGGGTTGTCGGCGGCGGCGACGAGCGCCTCGGCGCGGGCCATCCATCCCGCGTGCTCCGACACCGGTTCGTCGCCCCACTCCGGCATCGCCAGGCTGGCCCAGCCGCGCGCCGCCAGCGTCGGGCGGTCGCTCAGCTCGGCGAGGGCGGCCGTCATCTCCGGCCGCCCGGCGGCGACGTCGCCGGCCTGGTTGGACAGCACCAGGCCGAGGTTCAGACGCACCTCGCCGCGTACGTCGCCGGACAGGAACTCGCCGCGCAGCAGGTGACGGAGCAGCCGTACCACCCGCTGGTGTGACAGGCCGGTCGCGGCGAGCCGGCTCAGCATGAGGGCGAGCGGGCCGCGGGCCGGGGCGGGCAGGCCGGGATCGTCGAGCATCCCCTCGATGACCTCCACGGCCAGGGCGGTGTCGCCGAGCGCGGCGGCCTGCCGGGCGGCGGCCGTGCCGTGGCCGATCCAGGCCGCGGTGTCCCCGGCGTGCCGGGCGTGGAACGCGAGCTGCACCAGCGGCGGCGACTCCATCGCCCCGAGCGCGGTCATCGCCCGGTCGTGCGCCGACCTGCGGTCGGGGCCGGGAACGGCGTCGTAGACGGCCTGCTGGGCCAGCGCGTGGCGGAAGCCGTACCGGCCGCCGGGGTGCTCGTGCAGCACCCCGGCGCGCAGCGCCTCGCCCAGCCCGGCGGAGTCGCCGCTCACCGCCGCGATCAGATGCTCGTCCGCGGGGAGCCCCAGCACCGCCGCCGCCTGCACCGCGCCCACCGCCGCCGGGGACAGGCAGGCCATCCGCTCCGCCATGGCCTCACGCAGCAGCAGCGGCACACCGGCACGTTCCAGGGCGTCGGGCTCCTCGACGCCGGGCAGCGAACGGACCATCTCCTCCACCACGAACGGGATGCCGGCCGTGCGCTCGTACAGCCGCGCGACGAACCCGGCCGGCAGGTCGGAGCGCTCCAGCAGCGCGCCGGCCAGGCTGCCCACGCCGGACACGTCCAGCGGGGTCAGCCGGACCGTCAGGTGCGCGGTGTCGGGCTGGTGCCGGTAGGCGAGGCCGAGCGGCGGCCCGGGCGGGCCGCCCTCATCGCGCCTGCGGGTCACCACGACCGCGAGTCCCTCGGGCGGCTGGCCGCTCAGGAACCGCAGCAGGTCGCGGGTGCCGTCGTCGGCCCAGTGCAGGTCCTCGATCACCAGTACGGCCGGTCCGACGGCCGTCAGCAGGGCGCGTATCCCCCGGAACACCCGGTGCCGTTCGGCCCGCGGATCGTTCAGCGGCTGCGGCGACGGCGGCAGCGCGCCGGCCAGCTCGGGCAGGTGCCCGCGCAGCGCCCCGGTGACCGGGTTGAGCCGGTGCGCCGCCGGGAGCCGTCCCCTGATGTCCCGCAGCGCCTCGAAGACCGGCCCGTACGGGAAGGGCTCGCGGATCTGGTGGCAGTAGCCGAGCAGGACGGCGCGGTCGCCGCGCGGGAGCCGATCCAGCGCGGCGCGGACGAGCCGGGTCTTGCCGATGCCCGCCTCGCCCTCCACCAGGACCACCGCGGGCGGGCGGGCCATCGCGTCGATCAGGGTCGCCAGCTCGGGTGCGCGCCCGACCAGCGGGGACGAGGGCACGATGCTCATGCACGGCTCCAAGGTGACGGTTGCGAGGCCCCCGAGCCAGTTATCCCCGCCCCTTGACCCATGGTCAAGCCTTGTACGTAACAGCCTTGTTGCGGAAGCGGTCATATCCCGCGCAGCGGTGTCACACCGGCGGGCGGGCCCGCCGGTGACGGCGAGCCTCGGGCTACCTCCGCCGCGAGCGGTCGGCCGCGTCGAGCGCGGCGGCCTCCTCGGGGGTGGGGGCGGTGCCGCCGAGATGGGCCGGCTGCCACCACACGCCCTCCGGCCGGTCGGGATAGGTCCGCTGGGCCTCGTCGAGCAGGTCCGCCATCCGCCGGCGCAGGTCCGCGGTGAGCCCGGCGATGTCGTCGCCGATGCCGGGGCGCAGGGGCTCGCCGACCAGGATCGTGATCGGGACGTGCCGCTGCAGCAGCCGGCGGGGCCGCCCCTTGGTCCACAGCCGCTGGCCGCCCCACAGGGCGACCGGGATCACCGGCACACCCGCCTCGGCCGCCATCCGGATCGGGCCGCTCTTGATCTCCTTGAGCGTGAACGACCGGCTGATCGTCGCCTCGGCGAAGTTGCCGACGATCTCGCCGTCCTTCAGGGCGCGTACGGCGGCGTCGTAGGCGCCCGCGCCGGCCGACCGGTCCACCGGGATGTGGTGCATGCCGCGCATCAGGGGACCCGACACGGGGTGCTCGAAGACCTCCTTCTTCGCCATGAACCGGACCAGCCGCCCGGCGGGGTGGGCCGCGAAGCCGGCGAAGACGAAGTCGAGGTAGCTGACGTGGTTGCTCACCAGGACCGCGCCGCCGCCGCGAGGGATCCGCTCCGTGCCCTCCATGTGGAACCTGAGGTCGAGCAGTCTGAAGGCGGTCAGGGCGGTCCGCAGAACCGGCGGGTACACGATCTCGGCCATGCCTGAAACCGTAACCTACTCAGGCGTAACTTCTACGGCCGCCCGTTCTCCTCGGACGTGTCACGCGGGACCGCGCCTCAGTGCCCGCGGAACGCCTCCTCCAGCCACCACGCGGGGGTGTCGGCGGTGACCTTCGCGTGGACGACGAGCGGCTTGTCGCGCGGGCCCTTCAGCCAGGCGGCGACGCCGGCCAGGTCCTCCTCCGTCCGCACGGTCACCGCCTCGCACCCGAAGCCCCGGCCGATCCCGGCGATGTCCACGGGCGGGAAGGTGACGACGCCGAGCGGGAGCCCGTGCGGGGCGAAGTGGTGCACCTCCGCGCCGTACTCCTCGTCGTCGTAGACGACGATCATCATCGGCAGGCCGAGCCGTACGACCGTCTCCAGTTCGGCGATGCCCATCAGGGCGCCGCCGTCGCCCAGCGCGGCGACCGTCACGCGGTCGGGCCGCGCGAGGGCCGCCCCGATCGCGGTGGCGAGGCCCAGCCCGATCGACTGGAACGCCTGCGTGAAGCAGAACGCGCTGCCGTCGGGCACGGTGAGGAACATCGAGGGATAGCCCATGAAGTTGCCCGAGTCGACGGCCACCAGGCGCTCCTCCGGGAGCAGGTCGTCGAGCCCGATCGTCAGCGTGCGGGGGTCGATGCGCCCCCCCGCGCTGGTGTCCTCGTACGGGACGTCGCGCCAGCGCCCTTCCCGGGCGATCCGTGCGGCGACCTCGGGGGTGCGGTAGCCGGACGCGGGCTCACCGCGGCCCCCGGGCCCGGCGAGCAGGGCGCCGACCGCCCGCGCGGTCTCACGGACGTCGCCGACGACGCCGAGGTCCACCTCGCGGTACACGCCGAGGGCGTCGGGGTCGAGGTCGACCTGGACCACCTTGGCCTCCGGCCCGATGAGCGTGCCGTGCCGGGTGGTCCACATGGTGAACGAGCACCCCCAGCCGACGACGAGGTCGGCCTCGCGGATCAGCTCGGCCGCGAGCGGGGTGGCGAACCCGCCGCTCACGTCGAGGTCCCAGGGGCTGCCGTGGAAGTGGCCCTTGGCGACCGCCGAGGTGGCGAACAGCGCGCCGACGTGCTCGCCGAGCGCCTCCAGTTCGCGGCGGGCGCCCCGCGCGCCCCGCCCGGCCACGAAGACCGGGCGTCTCGCCCCGGCCAGCAGCCGCGCGAACCGGGTGAGCGTGTCGGACGGCTCCGCCGCGAGCCCTTCCGGCTCCCCCTCCTCCGCCTCCGCGGCCGCCTCGGCGGGCGGCTCCAGGGGGAACGTGAGCCCCCAGGGCGCGGGGACGCGGCTCGCCACGCCGCGGTGCGCGCCGCCCCGGCCCGCCACCAGCTCGCGTACGGACCCGGCGACCTCTTCGGGAAGCTCCTCGGCCTGCACGTCCAGCGGCAGGTTGAGCACCACGGTGCGCCGCCCGAGCAGTGCGGCGAGGAAGGCCATCACGGTGTCGTCCACGACCGTCTCGGCCGACCCGATCCGGGCGCAGTGCGCGCCCACGGCCTCGGCGAGCGCGGTCTGGTCGATCCGGAAGTTGGAGGTGGGCGAGGTCACCTCCGGGGCGAGCACCAGCAGCGGCGTCCGGCTCTTGGCCGCCTCGGTGACGCCGGTCAGCGCGTTGGTCAGGCCCGGCCCCTGATGGACCGACACGACCGTGACCGTGCCGCTCATCCGCGCGTACGCGTCGGCCATCGTGGCGGCGCCGCACTCGTGCCGCGCCGCGACGTACCGCACGCCGTGCTCGGCGAGCGCGTTGGTGACGTGGAAGTTGCCGCTGCCGACGACGCCGAAGGCCGCCCTCACGCCGAGGGAGGCGAGGACCGCGCCGACGGCCTCCGCGACGTTCACCGCTCCACCAGCGCCAGCACGCGGACCGGACTGCCCGAGCCGCCGACGATCGGCAGCGGGCCCGCGATCACCACCGCGCCGACCGGCGGCAGCCGGTCGAGGTTGCGCAGCTGGGTCAGGCCGTACTTGCCCGCGCCGAGCAGGTACGAGTGACAGGGGAACGCGGGGTCGAAGGAGTACGCGGCGCCCGCGTCGGTGCCCACGGTCTCCACGCCGATGCCCGCGATCGGCGTCTCCTCGGCGAGGAACCGGGCGCAGTCGGCCGACATGCCGGGCGTGTGCGGGCCCGTCTCGTCGGCATTGAGGAACTCCCCCTGGTCGTGGGCGCGTACGTCCCAGCCGGTGCGGTAGAGCAGCCAGCCGCCGTCGGGCAGCGGGCCGTGCTCGGACTCCCACGCCTTGACGTGGTCGATCTCCAGCAGGAAGTCGGGGTTGTCCGCCGACTGAGCGCTGAAGTCCAGCACGACCGCGGGGGCGATCAGCCGGGCGGGGGCGACCTGCGACACGTCCTCGCCGTCACGCCCGGTCACCCAGTGGACCGGGGCGTCGAAGTGCGTGCCGGTGTGCTCGCCGGTCGTGAAGTTGTTCCAGTACCAGGCCGGGCCGCGGTCGTCGTACCGGCTGATCTCCTGGAGCGTGAACGGCACCGTCTGGCCGAACGGCTCCGGCAGGGCGAGGATCGGTGTCCGCTCGCTCAACGGCGCGGTGAGGTCCAGGACGTCGATCCCCCCTCCCCGGATGCCGTCCACCAGATCCCGCAACACCGACATTCCGCCTCCCCAACAGTCAGGACACCCCCTGCCGATCCTCCTACACCGCAACCCCCGAACGCCATATGACGCTCTTTACACAAGCGGAGCCGCGGACGACGGCCCTTGACGCGGCCGGTCCGCGCGGACGAAGGTCGAGGACGGGCCGATCAGGCCTGCGGCGGCGCGAGGAAGCGCGTGGAGGAACGAGGGAGACGTCTGTGAAAAAGCTGATCAACGGCGCCGGCTCGCTCGTCTCCGACGCGCTGCGCGGCATGGCCGCGGCCCACCCCTCGCTCCGCGTGGACCTGGAGAACGCCGTCGTCTTCCGTGCGGAGGGCCCCCGTCCCGGCAAGGTCGGGCTGGTCTCCGGCGGCGGCTCGGGGCACGAGCCCCTGCACGCCGGGTTCGTCGGGCACGGCATGCTCGACGCGGCCTGTCCCGGGGAGGTCTTCACCTCGCCCGTGCCCGACCAGCTCGTCGAGGCCACCAAGGGCGTGGACAGCGGGGCGGGCGTGCTGCACATCGTGAAGAACTACACCGGCGACGTGCTGAACTTCGAGATGGCCGCCGAGCTCAGCGGTGACGAGGGCGTCGAGGTCGCCACCGTGCTGGTGAACGACGACGTGGCCGTGCGCGACTCCCTCTACACGGCGGGCCGCCGGGGCACCGGCGCCACGCTGTTCGTGGAGAAGATCGCCGGTGCGCTGGCGGAGACCGGCGCGCCCCTCGCCGAGGTGGCGCGGGTGGCCCGGGAGGTCAACGAGCGGAGCCGGTCCTTCGGCGTGGCGCTGACGCCCTGCACCGTGCCGGCGGCGGGCAAGCCCACCTTCGAGCTCGGCGAGACGGAGATCGAGCTCGGCATCGGCATCCACGGCGAGCCCGGCCGCGCCCGCGCCCCGATGGGCGAGGCCCGGGAGATCGCCCGCATCGCCGTGGACGCGATCGCCGACGACCTGCCGCCGTCCGGCGAGACGCTGGTGATGGTCAACGGCATGGGCGGGACGCCGCTCATCGAGCTGTACGTCGTCTTCGCCGAGGTGGAGGCGTACCTTCGGGAGAAGGGCGCGACGGTCGTGCGCAGCCTGGTCGGCAACTACGTGACCAGCCTCGACATGCAGGGCTTCATGGTGACGACCTGCGCGCTGACCGGCGAGCTCACCCGGCTGTGGGACGCGCCGGTGGAGACGCCCGCGCTGCGCTGGGGCCGCTGACCGTCCCCGGCCGGGACGTGTGCCCCGGAACGCGCCTTCAGCTCGGTCCCGAGATCCCCTCTGAGATCCGTCCTGAGATCCGCCCTGGGAGCCGCTTCGTGAACACCGAGTTCTTCGCCGCCTGGATCGAGGAGATCACTTCCGCCGTACGGGCCGGGCGCGACCACCTCACCGAGCTGGACGCCGCGATCGGCGACGCCGACCACGGGACGAACCTCGACCGCGGGTTCACCGCGGTCGGTGAGGCACTGGCCGCCGCCCCGCCGGGGACTCCCGGCGCGCTCCTCGTGCTGACGGGCACCACGCTGATCCGCAAGGTGGGCGGCGCCTCCGGCCCTCTCTACGGCACCGCTTTCCGGGAGATGGGCAAGGCGTTCGGCGAGGCCACCGAGATCTCGCCGGCCGAGCTGAGCGCGGGTGTGGACGCGGCCCTGGCCGGCGTACGGCGCCTCGGCTCGGCGGCGGAGGGCGACAAGACGATGGTCGACGCCCTCGCCCCCGCCGCCGCGGCGCTGTCCCGGGCCGTACGGGACGGGCTGAAGCCGGAGGAGGCCCTGGAGGCGGCGGCCACGGCGGCGGCGGAGGGGGCGAGGGCCACGGTGCCGCTGCAGGCGCGCAAGGGCAGGGCGAGCTACCTGGGACCACGCAGCGTCGGGCACGAGGACCCCGGCGCGGCCTCGACCGCTCTCGTCTTCGGCGCGCTCAGGGCCGCCGCCTCTCGATGACCGGGAGGTGGGCGCGGCGTTTCCGGGGAGGGCGTGGCGCGCCCGGCTCACGTTCCGATCACGCAGTACGGCAGGAGTGACGAATGGTCGGCATCGTACTGATCTCGCACAGTGGCGGCCTGGCCGCGGAGACGGCCGCGCTGGCCAGGCAGATCGGCGGGGCGAAGGTGCCACTGGCGGCGGCCGGGGGCACCGAGGACGGCGGTCTCGGCACCAGCCCCGACCGGGTGAGCGCGGCGGTCGAGGAGGTGGACCAGGGGGACGGTGTCGTGCTGATCCCCGACCTGGGCAGCTCGGTGCTGACCGCCCGGCTGCTGGAGAGCCCTGGCCGGGTGGTGATCGCCGATGTGCCGTTCGTGGAGGGCGCCGTCTCCGCGGTCGTGGCCGCGGGCGGCGGAGCATCTCTCGACGGCGTGCTCGCCGCCGCCGAGGAGGCATGGCACTTCCGCAAGCTCTGAGCCTCCGGCCCGGGCCCGCGCTCGGCGGCTGACCGGCCACCGCCGCTCTCGCCGACGGCGCGACGGCCCTTTCGGCCGCTCCGGGAGGTCGCGGATCTCGCCGGTCTCCGGCGGCCTCAGCGACTCCGCGTGCGCCGGGTGCGGGGCACGCCGGCGTGCTCGTCGCGCCGGATCTCCTCCAGGTACGTCCGCATGAGGTCGCCCGCGCGGGTGAACCAGTCGGACAGCACGGCGATCTCGCCGGGCGTGTAGCCGGCGAACAGCTCGTTGAGCCTCCGGTAGAAGGGCTCGTATACGGCCGTCGCCGTGACGACCGCGTCCGGGTCGGCGACGACCCGCACCCGCCGCCGGTCCGCCGGGTCCGCCTCCCGATGCGCGTACCCGGCCCGTTCGAGGCGGTTCAGCACGCCGGTCACCGCGCCCGTGGTGAGACCGGCTTGCCGGGCGAGCGCGCCCGCGCTGATCGGGTCGTCCCCCGCCGCCAGGACGAAGCCGAGACAGGTCAGGTCGGTGACGTTCAGCCCGAGCCGCTGGGCGATGTCCTGCTGCCCGACCAGGCTGAGCGCGATCAGCTGGTCCATGCCGGCCAGGGCCTGCTCGTGCGTCGCCTCCGGGCGCGGCTTGCCGTCCATCCCCGATCTCCTTAGTATCTAAGATGTTTAGTAGATAAGATAATTCTTCCCCGCATCGAGGAGAATCATGAGCGGCCTGCACGACGACGTCGATCTCGGGCACACGATCGCGGGCTGGACCGGCTGCGCCGTCGTGCTGGCCGGCTGCACGACGGTGGGGGTGGCGATGTGCGCGGCCTGGCCGCTCGGCATCCGCCTCGGCCTCGCCGTGATCGTCCTGGGTGGTCTGGTCACCTGGGCGCTGCACCTCGCGGGGTGGGGCAAGCCCAGCGGCCCCCGGCCTCCGGAGCAGTGGGACTGGCGGGTGAAGGACCCGATGACGGGCCACGACCGCTGCCTCGCGTGCCGTCTCGCGGGTCGCCCGAGCGCCCCAGTGGCGGGCCCGGAGACCGGCCCGGTGGACCGGCCCGCGTACGGCGCTGACGTCCTACGCGGGAGCGGAATCGGCCGGGAGGCCGCCACCGGCGGTGCCGTGGCCCCCGGTGCCGCCGTCCCCGGCCGGGTGCGGGTCCCGTCGTCCGACACCGTCCCGGTAGCGGTGGAGGTCACGCGCGCGCCCGTCACCACGCCGCCACGGCGATGACGACCAGCCCGGCGCCGGGCGTCCGGGGCCGGTGGCGGCGCGGCCTCTCCTCCCCGCGGATCCATCGAGTCATGTTCTGATCTTCGCGTGCCCGAGTCCACCGGCCATCAGGAGCACGACGACGGGCAGGACAACGGCCGGCACCACGATGGAGATCGTCTGGACCGCCGCTTCGGCGGCACTCAAGCGGTGCAGGTGGAGGCCGTGAAACACCGACCTGGGCGGTGTTCGGCTGGTCCGGGTCGCGGTCGCTGACGAGGGGCGTGCGACCGCGCGGATATTCGGTGGCCCCCGGAGTCCACATGGCCGAGGATGCTGTGGTGACCACCTCTGACGCGGGCGAACCCCTTCTCACGCGCTGGACGAAGTCGACCGTGTACCGCGACATGTGGGTCGACCCGGACGACGACCCGCGCGAAACCGATGTCGCGGCGATCGACGAACGAGGCGTACTGCTCGACTATCTGCGCCACTACCGCCTGACCATGGAAATGAAATGCGCGGGCCTGGATGCCGAACAGCTTGCCCAGCGGTCCGTACCACCGTCCACGATGTCCCTGCTCGGGCTGGTGCGGCACCTGACCGAGGGGGAGAGACACCTGCGCCGGGTCATGGCCGGCGAGGACGCGCCGCACCTGTACCGCACCGACGAGGACCGCGACGGCGACTGGAACGGCGCGATCGCCGACCCGGCGGTCGTGGAGGATGCCTGGCGGCAGTGGCGCACCGAGGTGGAGCGCACCGACGAGTTCGTGGCCGGAGTCGCCGACCTCGGCACCTGGAACGCCGGCGTCTCCGACCTCGGCCCAGACGGGGCGGACCTGCAGCTTCGCGACATCCTGGTGGCGCACATCGTGGAGTACGCGCGGCACTGCGGCCACGCCGACCTCCTGCGCGAGCGCATCGACGGCCGCGTCGGCCAATAACCGATGAGCGCCCGAGCCACGGCACGCGCAGCGGTCACCTCGTAGAGCGCCCGGCAACGATCACGCGTCGGGCCCTTACTTCCACTGGAAATGATTGAGCACCGCTCTGACCCGCGGCAACCCTGAGAACCACCTCGATGACCTGCAATGGTTGTCTCGGTGGTTCTCGGTGGTTCTCGGCTGATCTTGATGTGATGTGCCGTGGTTCAGCAGCGTGAGGGAGTATGAGGATGGGCGCCGACGCCACATCCGGGCGGTGATCTGCGAGAAGGCGGACCAGGCGGCCAACCGCAAGAAGCGTGGTTCGCGAAGTGGTCGCCCGGTCAGCCACGATCCGGATATGTACAAGGAGCGCAACACGGCGGAGCGCTGCATCAATCGGATCAAGGAGTGGCGTGGTCTGGCGTTCCGCTTCGACAAGACCTCCGAGAGCTATCTCGGCGATCGGGCCCGGGCTGCCTCCTCCGCCAGTCTAGGCGCGTCCGCTACTCTACCCATTTCACCCAGGGTGAAAATGTAAACCACTCGCGCCGCCAATTCGCGTGCCTCCTCGCGTTCCTCCTCGCGTGCCGCCTCTCGTGCCAATTCTGGCTCTAGTTGCAATTCTGGCTCTAGTTGCAATTGGAGGTTTGTTTGTGCCTCGTAGTAGGGGTCCCACCCCGGCTGCCATTCCCGCGGTTCTACTAGAAGGGAGGGCCGCTGTGCGGTGAACCGGCGGAGTGCGGTGAGTCGAGGGAGTAGCGTGGGCGTGGAAACCCTCGCTCGTTCGTGGACGCGGGGAACAGTTGTCATGGACGGCGCCATGGGTGCCGGTGCCGGGGCCACCGGAACGACGTCGGCGGACGCGGAAGACGATATGGCAATAGACAGAAACGCCGTCGAAACAGCGACCCCGCCTAGACGTACGAATTTCATCATGACCCGCCTTCCTCGATTCCTCAGCCGACCGATCACTTCGTCGAGGGGAATACCCGGCCGGGCTCGCCGCACGACGCCGACACGCCCACGCGTGCCGTTTTTCTGCTGCAACATGACCCAGATGGGGAATAGAGCCCGGTCAAGGGAGTCGGGGCCGTAGCCGGCCGAGGTAGGGGCCTGAGCACCCCCGTCGGCCATCGGTGGGCACTTGCCCCTGTCTGCCCGCTCTCTGCCTGGTCGGTTACGTCAGGGACCGTCCCGTCTGCTCGGCTGAGAGCAGGCTGTAGTCCGGCGCGCCGAAACGACGGTGCTCTTCGTCCTCGAAGATCTCGGCCAGCCGGAGGAACTCCCCGGAGGGCACGCCCTCGCGGAAGCGGCTCGTACATGCGGACGAACGTCACCATGTCGGCGGCCAGAGTGCGGGTTGCCCTGATTGTGCCCTAGCGGAGATCAACAGGGCGTTTACGCCGGCAGACGAGAGATGCCCTTACTTCCACTGGAAGTAGACGAACAGACGGCCGTGGTTCTTGGCGTCCTTGTCGATCCGGTGGTAGAGCGCCTTGATCTCCTTCTGCTCCAGGAAGCGCAGCACCTTCTTCTTGAGCTGGCCGGACCCCTTGCCGGGGATGATCTCCACCTGCGTCGCCTTCTTGCGTACGGCCTCCTGGATGATGCCGTGCAGCGCCCGGTCGATCTCGCTGCCCTTGTTGTAGATGTCGTGGAGGTCCAGCTTCAGCTTCACACGAGCCAGTCTAGATCGCCGCCCGCGCGGCGGCACGGGGCGAGGCGGCCGAGGGCGGCCCCGCCCCGCGGGGGGCCGTCAGCCGTTGATGTAGCCGACCAGGGCCTCCCGTTCGCTCTCCAGTTCCTGGATCGAGCTCTTGACCACGTCGCCGATGCTGACGATGCCCGCCAGGCGGCCGTCGCGGACCACGGGCACGTGCCGGATCCGGTGGTTGGTCATCGTGCGGCGCAGATCGTCCACGTTGGCGTCCGGGCCGCAGGTGCGCACCTCCGAGGTCATGATCGACGAGACGGGCCGGCCGAGCAGCGCGGCCCCGTGCTCGTGCAGCCGCCGGACGACGTCGCGTTCCGACACGATGCCGTCGATGGACAGGCCATCCTCCGACACCACCACCGCACCGATGTTCAGCTCCGCCAGCCGGGCGAGAAGCTCTGACACCGTGGCGTGCGGTGGAACGGTCGCCACGCCTGTTCCCTTACTCTGCAAGATCGTCCCGATAAGCATCGACACCGCCTTCCCAGGGGCACCCGGGGGACTCGTCCCCGTCTTTCCCGCGCCGGCCGCCCGGCGCGGCGCATCCTGTTTCCCCAGGCAACAGCGACCGTCTTCCCTCGTCAAGGGCCTCCGCCCCTACGATGGCCAAATATCGCCGCCACCTGGAGATGATCGATGACGGACAAGCAGCTCAACACGGGAAGTCACGATCTCCCGATCCCGGCGGCGCTCGCGGAGTTCATGCGGGGCGGCTGGGCCGGCGCCGCGGAGACCGCGCCGGCGCCGCTGCCCGTCGCCGCGTACGCCGCCAAGCGGCGGGCCCGGCTCGCCGAACGCCTGCCCGGCGAGCGGCTGGTCATCCCCTCCGGCACCCTGGTCGCGCGCAGCAACGACGACGACCACCGGTTCCGGGCGCACAGCGCGTTCGCCTACCTGACGGGAGCCCAGCAGCCCGACGAGGTCCTCGTCATCGAGCCGTCCGGCGAGGCGCGGCTCTTCCTGCGCCCCCGCCCGTCCCGGGCCGAGTCGCAGGAGTTCTACCGCGACCGGCGGTACGGCGAGTTCTGGGTGGGCCGCCAGCCCGGTCTCGCCGAGACCGAGGCGGCGTACCAGATCGAGTGCGCGCCCATCGAGAGCCTGCCGGCGGCGCTGCGCGGCCCGGCCCGGGTGCTGCGCGGGGTGGACGCCTCGGTCGACGCGCTGGTCTCCCCTGCGGACGGCGACGCCGAACTGGCCGCGGTCCTGGCGGAGCTGCGGCTGGTCAAGGACGAGTGGGAGATCGCGGAGCTGCAGCAGGCGGTGGACGCGACCGTGCGCGGGTTCGAGGACGTCGTGCGCGCGCTGCCCGCGGCGATCGCGCATCCACGCGGCGAGCGGTACGTCGAGGGCGTCTTCGGGCTGCGCTCGCGACTGGAGGGCAACGCGGTGGGCTACCAGTCCATCGTGGCCTCCGGGGCGCACGCCTGTGTGCTGCACTGGATCCGCAACGACGGACGGCTCGACCCCGCGGAGACGCTGCTGCTGGACGCCGGGGTCGAGGGCGACAACCTCTACACGGCCGACGTCACCCGCACGCTGCCGTTGTCGGGCCGGTTCGGCCCGGTGCAGCGGCAGGTGTACGACCTGGTGTACGAGGCGCAGACGGCGGCCATCGCCGCGCTGCGCCCGGGAGCGCGCTTCCGCGACTTCCACGAGACCGCGATGCGGGTCATCTCCGACGGGCTGGTCGAATGGGGTCTGCTGACGCGGGCGCAGGCCCGCGCGGGGCTGCACCGGCGCTACACGTTGTGCAGCAGCGGCCACATGCTCGGCCTCGACGTGCACGACTGCGCGCGGGCGCGGGCGGAGACCTACCTCGACGGCGTGCTGGAGGAGGGCCAGGTGCTGACCGTCGAGCCGGGCCTCTATCTCCAGCCGGACGACCTGACGCTGCCGCCTGAACTGCGCGGGATCGGCGTCCGCATCGAGGACGACCTGGTGATCACGGCCGGCGGAGCCCGGTTGATGTCGTCCGCGCTGCCGCGCCAGGCGGACGACATCGAGGAATGGATGTCCGCGCTCGCCGGGTGAGCGCGGGCGAGCCGCGGACGGCGGCTCCGGCGGCCGGTTGAGGGCGGTCGGCGGCGGGTGAGCGAGGCGGGAACCGTCCGGAGCACCCAGTTCACTTGATCGTCACATCGCTGTCCTACAGTGACGGTGTGCGCCCTCCACTGGCCGTGGCCGGCCACACCGACGACGTGCTCGAACTGGCCGGCGGCACCCTGACCCCGGCCGAGCGCGAACGCGCCGAACGGTTCACCCGCAGCGGGGACCGCCGCGACTTCGTCGCCGCCCACCTGCTCGTACGGCACTGCGCCGCCGAACTGCTGGGCACCCGCGCGTGCATGCTGACCGTGGTGCAGCGCTGCGAGGAGTGCGGGCAGGCGCACGGGCGGCCCTGGCTGGCCGAGGCCCCCGAGGTGTCGATCAGCCTCGCGCACACCTCCGGATACGTCTGCGCGGTCGCCGGCTACGGCCGGGTCGGGGTGGACGCCGAGCACGTCACGGGTGGCCCGGCCGACGAGAACCTCGTGGCGCTCGCGCTGACCCCCGCCGAGGCGAAGCTGGTGGGCGACGACAACCGCGGCCTCATCCGCCAGTGGGTGCGCAAGGAGGCGCTGGTCAAGCGGGGCGAGCTGACACTCGGGCGGTTGCGCGAGGCGGACCTGTCGGCCCTGCCGCTGGTGGACGGGCTGACGGTGCCGCTGGAGTGGCAGGGCCGTCACTTCCTCGAGTGGACGGCCGGCACCGTGATCGCCTCGGCCGTCACCGACGAGCCCGCCAAGCTACACCTCCTCGGCGGCTGACCGGCCGGGCGTGGGGTCGAGGAACACCTGCTTGATCTCCGGGAACCGCTCGGTGAGCCGTCGCTCCACCTGGTCGGCGGCGAGCTCCAGCCGCTCCCCCGTCGTCTCGTCCATGAAGTCGATCTTCGCGGCGACCAGGATCTGGCCGGGGCCCATCAGGACGGCGGCGAGCTCGACGACCCCCTCGACCTCCGGCTGCTCGGCCAGCACGTCCTTGATCTTCTCCTGCAGCGAGGCCGGAGGCGCCTGCCCGATCAGCAGCGAGGCGTTGGTCCTGATCAGGGTCAGCGCCACCCAGAGCAGCAGCAGCCCGATGACGATCGACGCGGCGCCGTCCCACACGGCCGATCCGGTGAGCTGCGACAGCACCAGGCCGACGGCCGCCACCGCGATGCCGATCAGGGCGGCCGCGTCCTCCAGCACGACCGCCTTGAGCATGGTGTCGGAGGTGCGCTCCAGCAACCGGCCGGGGCTCACCCGCCAGCGCCGGGCCTCGCCGCGCAACTGGCGCAGGGCCCGCCAGAGGGAGACCGACTCGATCGCGAACGACACCGCGAGCACGATGTAGGAGACACCGATGTCGCCGAGGTCCTCGCCCCTGGTGATGGTCTGCCAGCCGTGCGTGAGCGAGAAGCCCGCCCCCACGACCAGCGTGAAGCAGGCGGCCACGATCGCCCACAGATAGGCGGCACGGCCGTGCCCGAGAGGGTGACGGGCGTCGGCGGGCCGCTCGCCGTGCCGGATCGCGGCGAACAGCACGACCTCCGTGGCGGTGTCGGCGGCCGAGTGGGCGGCCTCCGACAGCATCGCCGAGGAGGAGCTGATCAGACCGGCCACGAGCTTGGCCAGCGCGATCGCGAGATTGGCCGCACCCGCTACCACCACGGTGCCCAGGCTCTCGCCGTTCTCGCCGTCAGGCATACCCGCTCCATCCGTTCACTTGATCTTATGCTGGTCGATATGGACCACCACCGCTGGCTGACCCCGCACGAGCAACGCGCCTGGCGGGCCCACCTGGCTGCGCACCGACTCCTCTTCCTCCAACTCGATCGAGAGCTCCAAGGGAGCGGCCTTTCGCTGAACGACTACGAGATCCTGGTCAACCTCTCCGAGAGCCCCGGCCGCCGCATGCGGATGAGCGAGCTCGCCGACGCGACCATCCAGTCGCGCAGCCGCCTGTCCCACCAGATCTCCCGGATGGAGGCGGCCGGTCTGGTCACCCGTGAAGAGTGCGAGGACGACCGGCGGGGCACCTTCGCCGTCCTGACCGATCAGGGGTGGGAGACGATAAGACGGGTGGCGCCGGACCACGTGGACAGCGTCCGACGGCACTTCATCGACCTGATGACCCCGGAGCAGGTGTCCGAGCTGGAACAGATCTACGCGCCCGTCATCGACCATCTGCAGGGGGTCCGCGGCGTCCGGCGAACCGACTAGTGATGACGACGGGGTGGCGGGGGAAGCGCACCGATCCCGAGTTCCCCTGACATGGTGCGTCAAACCGATTCCCGCGGGAACGCGTGCCACCCCCGCCCGCTCGCTACGATCCGGCTGTGCGAACAATCCTCGGGCTGGTCGTGGCCGGCCTCCTGCTCGTGACCGCCTGCGACGCGAAGAGCGAGACGGCCCTGCCGGACGGCCCCGCCCTGATGAAGCGGTCGGCCGAGGCGATGCGGGGGGTCAAGACGGTGGCCTTCACGATCGAGACGAAGGACAAGCCCGCCGTGCCCGTGCGGCACGCCGAGGGCAGCCTCACCAAGGAGGGCGACGCCAAGGGCACCGTGCAGATCGAGATGCTGGGCCTGCAGGAGATCGACTTCGTGCTCGTCGGCGACACGGTCTACTTCAAGGGCCCGACCGGCGGCTACCAGACGATGACCCGGCAGCAGCTCGCGGCGATCTACGACCCCTCCGCCGTGCTCACCGGCGTGCCCGGCCTGCTGTCGGCGGCCCAGGACGTGCGGACGCAGGCGGAGGAGAAGGTGGGTGACACCGCCGCCTACCGGGTGGCGGCCACCCTGCCGCAGGACGCGCTGGCCGCGCTGGTCCCCGGCGTCCAGCAGAAGGTCGCGGGCACGCTCTGGATCGACAAGGCCACCAACCGCCTGCTCAAGATCGACCTGCCGCTCGGCGGCGGCTCGGCCGCCGTCACCCTCGGGGACTACGACGCCCCCGTGACCATCACCCCGCCCAAGCCGTGACCGACCCCGCCGACACCACCGTGCGGCGCCGGCGCCTGGCGCTGGCCGTCGGCGGCGCCGCCGTGCTGCTCGCCGCGCTCGACGCGTACGTCGTCGTGACCATCCTGGTGGACATCGCCTCCGACGTCGGCGTGCCGCTCAACCACCTGGAGAGGGCGACCCCGGTCGTGACCGGGTTCCTGCTCGGGTACGTCGCGGCGATGCCGCTGCTGGGCCGGCTGTCCGACCGGTACGGCAGGCGTGCGCTGATCCACGCGTGCCTGGCCGGGTTCGCCGCGGGCTCCCTCCTCACGGCCCTGGCGGCGAGCGTCCCGGCGCTGGTCGCCGGCCGTACGCTCCAGGGCGTCGCGGGCGGCGCGCTGCTGCCGATCACGATGGCCCTCATCGGCGACCTGTGGGACGAACGGGCCCGGCCCGTGGCGCTGGGCGCGGTGGGCGCGGCACAGGAACTCGGCAGCGTGCTCGGCCCCCTGTACGGCGCGGGCCTGGCCGCGCTCGCCGGATGGCGCGGCATCTTCTGGGTCAACCTCCCGCTCACGCTGATCGCCGCCGTCGCCGTGCGGGCGGCGGTGCCCGGCGGCCGGGAGCCGTACGGCGCGGACCAGCCGCCACCAGGCCCGGCGCGCCCGCGTCGTTCGCCGGACCTCGCGGAGGCGGGCGCCCCCGCGGGCACGGCGATCGCCGGCGGGACGGACGCCGCCGCACGGCCGGACGCCTTGCCGCCGGACGGCTCACCAGTCATCGCCGCACGACCCAGCACCTCACCGGCGGATACGTCGCGGGCGGACGCCTCGCGGCCGGATCTGGGCGGCGGGGCGCTGCTGGCGCTGGCCCTCGGCCTGCTGGTCGCGGGACTGTACAACCCCTCCCCCGGCACGACGGTGCTGCCGCCGTGGGGGCTGCCGTGCGTGGTCGCCGGGGTGGTGGCGGCCGTGCTGTTCGTGGTGTGGGAGATCCGCTCGCCGGTCCGGCTGCTCGACCTGACGGGCGTGCCCCGGAGGCCGCTGCTCGCCACGCTCGCGGTGAGCCTGCTCGCCGGGGCGGCGCTGCTGGTCACGCTGGTCGACGTGCAACTCGTCGCGCAGACGCTGCTCGGCCTCGACGCGGTGGGGGGCGCGCTGGTGCTCACCCGGTTCCTCGCCGCGCTGGCGGTGGCGGCGTTCCTCGGCGGGTTCCTGGTGCGGCGGTTCGGTGAGCGGCCGGTGGCCGTGGTGGGCATGGCCCTGGCCGCGGCGGGCTACTGGATGATCTCCCGTTGGCCGCTCGACCTGGCCTCGGCCGGGGTACGCACGGACGTCGACCTCGTGGTGGCCGGCCTCGGCCTCGGCGTGGTGATCGCCCCCGTCTCCTCCGCGGCGTTGCGCGTGGTCCCGGCGGCGCGGCACGGCGTCGTGTCGGCGGCGGTCGTGGTGGCCCGGATGATGGGCATGCTGCTGGGCGTCGCCGCGCTGTCGGCGTGGGGCTTCCACCGGTTCCAGTCGCTCACCGCGCATCTCGACACGCCGCTGCCGTTCGGTGTGGACGCGGCCGAGTACACCCGTAGGCTCGCCGAATACACCGCGAAGGTCCGGGCGGCGCTGCACACGGAGTACGCCGAGATCTTCCTGATCACCTGCGGGCTGTGCCTGCTGGGCGCGGTCGCCGCCCTCGCCCTCCCCCGGCGTTCCGCGGACTGAGCCCGACGCCAAGCCCGACGCCACGCGCCGACGTCGCACGGCAGCGGGTCAGGAGGCGCCGAACCAGCCGGGCACGTCGAGCCGGAAGACGTCCGGGGGCGTCACCCTGCGCAGGTCGGCTTCCAGCTCCCTGAGCCGCTCCGGCCCGATGACCGCGGCCCAGCGGGCACGCAGGTCGTCGAAGATGCGGGCCGAGCGGGTCAGCAGGTCGACGCCCGCCGGTGTGAGCCGCACGATCTTGCGGCGCGTGTCGCGGGCGTCCCGGGCACGCTCCACGTAGCCCAGGCGCTCCAGCGTGTCGATGGTCTTGCCCGCCGCCTGTTTGCTGACGCCCAGCGTGCGGCCGAGTTCCACGGCGGTCGTGCCCTCCGCGCCGATCGCCTGCAGGACGAATCCGTGCATGGGCCGGGCGTGCGGGTGGCCCTGACGGGCCAGTTCCGCGTGCAGGTCGTCGATGAGCACGCGAAATCCCAGGAAGAGCCGCAGCGGCAGCTCGAAGCCGGGCGGGTCGATTGACACGATAGACAACCTGGTTCACTATAAGGACAACGACGTTGTCTATTCTAGGAGACACCACCGATGCCTGTCATCCATTCCGCCGACAGCCGCCGGAGCACCACGCCGAACGGCGTCATGACCACCCTGGCCTCCCCGACGCAGGGCGGGGCGGCGCACGCCGTGTGGCGTGTGGACATGCCCGCGGGCAACAGCGGACCCCTGCACTCCTGCGACCGCGAGCAGGTGTGGACCTTCCTGTCCGGCGGCGCGACCGTCGACCTCGACGGCGAGACCTACGGCGTCGAGGCGGGAGACACCATCGTCCTGCCGGCCGACCTCAGCCGCAGGGTGCACAGCGACGCGGAGTCGGGCTTCAGTGCGATCGCCGTCGCCCCCGCGGGCGCCGAGGTCTACATCCCCGGCGGGGTCACCGCCGAGGACGCCTGCGACCTCGCGCCCAAGGGCACCGACCGGATCGTCCCGCCCTGGATGCGCTGACCACCCCGCCCCGCCCGATCTCGCCCCGCGCGACTTCCCGGCGGGGCGGGACGGGCGTCCCGGGCGCCTGGGACACCTGCGGGTCCACCATGGCCGCGTACCTTTCCGGCGCTCGCCGCCCCGCAGAACCCCCGGGGCTCCGCCCGTACCTCACAGGAGGCCCCACAATGCGCAAGGTGTTCTTCGGTCTCGCCGTCGTGCAGCTCGTCGCCGTGCTCGCCCAGTTCTACCTCGCCACGTTCGGCGCGTTCGAGACGCCGCATCCGGCGCCGGGCGACCCGGACGCCGCCATCGGCTACCACGCCATGAACGGCACGATGGTCATCCCGCTCGTCTCGCTGGTGACCGCGATCGCGGCCCTCGCCGCCCGCGCGGGCGGCCGGACGGCGGGCCTGGCGATCCTTCCGTTCGTGCTGGTGGCCGTGCAGCTGTTCGTCATCTTCCCGCTGGCCGAGATCGCCGGGGCGACGGAGACCGCCACGACGACGGCCTCCCTGTTCGTCATGGGCTTCCACGCCCTCGACGGCGTGGCGATCCTCGCCGCGGCCGTCGTCCTCGTCCGGCGGGCCCACGCCCTGACGAAGAGCGACGCCGCGATCCCGGCGCACGCCGCGGCGTGACCACCGCTCAGCTGATCGCTCTCGATCAGATCCTCTTCGTCCTGGTCGCGGCCGCCTGGGCCGCGACCGCCGGGATCGCCCTGACCGGGCTGCGGCAACCCGCCGCGGCCGGTCGGCGGACCCGGCTGATCGCCGCGGCGTCGTGCGCCGCGGCGATCGTCGTGACCGCGCTCAGAGTCGCCGTCACCGCCGGCCTGGCCGGAGCGGGCTGGTGGTTCGTGGCGGAGAAGGTCACCCTCGCGCTGCCCCTGGTCGTCGTGCCCGCGCTCGCCTCGGCCGCTGTCAGCCTGCCCCGCCTGCTGCGGGGCACGGCGACCGGCTCGACCCGGATCGTCGCGTTCCCCCTGCTGGTCACCGCGTACGGCGCGGTGGCCGGGATCACCTGCGCGGTCGTGATCTCCTATCCGGTCACGACCGGAGGGGCGGCGGCGGTGCTCGCGCTCTTCGCCGCGGCGTCCGCCGTGACGTGGCGGCTGCTCGGCCCGGCCCGCTCGCCTCGGCACGGCTGGCAGGCCGCGGGAACCTGCGTGCTCGCCCTCGCTCTCGCCCTGACCATCGGCGGAGGGTGGCCGAGCGGCCACCTCCACCCGGGGCACGACGCGGGCGCGCGCGGCGTCTCCGTCGACCTGCTGCGCGGACCCGCTCCCGCCGCGGCCGGCGGCCCGGCCGGGGCCAGGGAGCGGGTCCGCCGCTTCACGCTCACCGCCCAGCCCGCCACCGTACGGCTGCCGTCCGGCGGCGGCGCCGAAGCGTGGTCGTTCAACGGGCAGGTGCCGGGGCCGGTGCTGCGGGTGCGGCAGGGCGACCTGGTCGAGGTCGTCCTGCGCAACCGGCTGCCGGTGCAAGGAGGCACGGTGCAGGGAGGCAGCGGGCAGGCCGGCAACGGGCAGGCGGGCAGCGGGCAGGGCGTCACGATCCACTGGCACGGGTACGACGTGCCGGCCGCCGAGGACGGCGTGCCGGGCGTGACCCAGGACGCGGTCTGGCCCGGCCAGACCCACGTCTACCGCTTCCGGGCCGAGGACGCCGGCACGTACTGGTACCACAGCCACCAGAACTCCAGCGTCGCCGTGCCGCGCGGGCTCTTCGGCCTGCTGGTCGTCGACCCGGCGGCCCCCGTGCCGGAGAGCGAGGACCACGTGCTCGCGCTGCACACCTTCGGCTCGCGCCCGACGCTGTCGGTGGACGGCGCCGCGCCGTCCGACCTGCTCACCCGCCTCACGCTCGCGCCCGGCGCCCGTACGCGGCTGCGGGTGGTGAACACCGACACCCGGCCCGTGGTCCTCGGCCTGAGCGGCGTTCCGTACCGGATCGCGGCGGTGGACGGCGGGGACGTGCCGGGGGCGACGGACCTCGACGGCGCCCGACTGCACCTCGCGGCGGGCGGGCGATACGACCTGACCTTCACCGTGCCCTCCGGGCCGGTGCTGCTGACGACGGGAGACCGGCCCGCGTTGCTGGTCAACGGACCGGCGACGCCTCCGCCGGCGGCCGGGCCGATCGTCGACATCACCCGGTACGGCTCTGCCGCGGCCCTGCCCGCCCGGTTCGACCGGGAGACGACCTGGGTGCTGGACAAGACGCTCGCCGTCTCCGGAGGCCTGCCGCGGCTCGCCCAGACCGTGAACGGCAAGGCGTGGCCGAACATCCCCACGCCGGTCGTCCGGCAGGGGCAGACCGTCAGGATCCGGGTGGTGAACCGGGGCACGGACACCCACCCGATGCACCCGCACGGCCATCACGTCCGGATCCTGTCCCGGAACGGCGTGCCGGCGACCGGGCTGGCGATGGACACCTTCGACGTCGCCCCCGGCGAGGTCTGGGAGGTCGCCCTCGTGGCCGACAACCCCGGCGTGTGGATGTCCCACTGCCACGATCTCGCGCACGCCGCGCAGGGCATGGAGTTCCATCTCGCGTACGAGGGGGTCACCACGCCGTACGACATGACGGGCGGCAACCACCCGGCCTGACCGCGTCATCCCGGCCCGTGCCGTCCTGCCCCGCGCCGTCCCGGCCCGCGCCGTCCTGCGGCGGGCCGGCGGCGCGACGTCAGGACCGCAGGTAGGCCAGCACCGCCAGCACGCGGCGGTGCTGGTCGCCGTCCTCCGCGTGCAGGCCGAGCTTGGCGAAGATGCCGCGGATGTGCTTTTCCACCGCGCCCTCGGTGACGACGAAACGGCGGGCGATCGCGGGGTTCGACCTGCCCTCGGCCATCAGCGCGAGGACCTCCCGCTCGCGCGGCGTCAGCGAGGCCAGCGGGTCGTCCCGGCGCCGGCGCACCAGTAGCTGGGCGACGACCTGCGGGTCGAAGACCGTCCCCCCGGCGGCCACCCGGCGCAGGCCGTCCATGAACTCCTCGACGTCCACCACCCGGTCCTTCAGCAGGTAGCCGACGGCTCCCCGCGCGTCGGCCAGCAGGTCGTCGGCGTACGACACCTCGACGTACTGCGACAGGATCAGCACGGGCGCGCCCGGCACCTTCTCCCGCGCCTCGACCGCGGCCCGCAGGCCCTCGTCGGTGAACGACGGCGGCATCCGGACGTCCACCACCGAGACGTCCGGCCGGTGGGCGACGACGGCCTCGACCAGTCCCTCCCCCGTTCCGGTCGTCTCGACGACCTCGCAGTCGAACTCCTCCAGCAGGCGGACGAGTCCCTCCCTGATGAGGACGGCGTCGTCGGCCACCACTACGCGCACGGAACCTCCGCCGTGATCGAGGTCGGCCCTCCGGCGGGCGAGCGCACCGTCAGCTCGCCGTCGACCGCCCGCAGCCGGTCGGCCAGGCCGGACAGGCCGTGTCCCTTGGCGACGTGAGCGCCGCCGACCCCATCATCCCCGATCGTGAGCAGCAGGACGTCCCCGATCCGGGTCAGCGCGATCATGCAGGACGTCGCCCTGCTGTGCTTGGCCACGTTGGTCAGGGCCTCGGCGGTGACGAAGTAGATCGTGTTCTCGATCAGCGCGGGGTACCGCTCGGTCGTCTGTACGTCCAGCTCCACCGGGACCGTGCAGCGGCCGGCGAGCGCGGCGAGCGCGGGCGCGAGGCCGCGGTCGGCGAGGATCGGCGGGGCGATGCCGCGTGACAGCGCCCGCAGCTCGTCGAGCGTCTCGCGGGTGGCGCTGATGGCGTTGCCGATCGTCTCGTGCGCGGCGGTCGCGTCCCGCTTCAGCTCCCGCTGCGCCCGCGACAGCTCCATCGCCAGGTGGACCAGGCGCTGCTGGGGGCCGTCGTGGATGTCCCGCTCCAGGCGGCGCAGCGCGTCCGCCTCCGCGTGGGCGGCGGCGTTGCGGCCCTCGGTCAGGTCCTCGATGCGCTCCTGCAGCGCGGCGACGCCGGTCAGCAGCGCCCGGCCGAGCGACGCCTGGATCAGCGCGCAGGACCGGACGACCGGGTAGAGCGTGAGCGCGGACAGGGCGCCCAGAGCCAGGTAGAAGACGCTGTTCACGAAGTAGCCCCGGCCGAGCCCGAGCAGTTCGGGCAGCTCGTGGTTGTCCGGGATGTTCGAGAGGATCCACCCGTACAGCGGGTAGGTCAGCCCGAAGAGCGAGACGGCCCACCAGGTGACGGTCACGCAGAACGCGGCGACCGCGACGGGGAAGGCCAGCAGGGCGTGCAGCGCGTCGAGCCAGGGCTGGCCCCCGGCGAGCGGCGTGACCGTGCGGCGCAGGATGCCCGCGCCCTCCGGCGCGCGCGGGTAACGCGGCCGGGGCAGTTCCCGGCCCAGCACCGGCCGCATGCGCAGCCGTTCGACGTCACCCATCCCCCTGGCCATGAGGAGGGTGAGCGCGAGGATCGGCACGCCCAGCCAGACGACCAGCAGGCCCGCACCGGCGGACAGGCCGCCCACGGTGAGGACGAACGTGATCGCCGCGAGCGGAAACCCTATGAGGACGTAGACCGTGTCACCGGCCAGACGGGAGAGAAGTCGGCGCATGCCCCCAACGCTATTGACTCGCCCGCCGGTGATCGATCCTGCGGACGTCAGACCCGGGGGTAGGGCCAGCCCTACCATCCCCCGGCGGCCGGCGGGGTTCCGGGCCCGCCGGGCCCGGCGGCGTCGAGCAGGATCCCGAGCAGCTCCCGCGGCGCGTCCCGCATGAGGTTGTGCCCGCTGTCCAGCGCGTGCACGCTCCACGACGGGTCCTCGCGCAGCCGCTCGTACGTACTCGTGAAGGCGGACCGCACGTCCCGGTCGGCGTACACGTAGACCCGCCGCCGGACGCTCGCGAGACCTCCGGTGAGCCGGAGCGGCTGCAGCAGCGAGGCGACGGGGTGCGGGGTCGCCCGGGGGTCGAAGAACGGCAGCGGCCGCGTGGCGTATCCGGTCTCCTCCACGTCCGCGTACCACTGCCGCTCCTGCTCGGAGGCGAGGGTCCAGCAGGAGTCGCCGTCCTCCGGCACGAAGGCGTCGAGGTACGCCAGAGCGGCGACCCGGCCCGGCAGGCGGTCGGCCACCCCGGTCATCACCATGCCGCCGTAGCTGTGCCCGGCCAGCACCGCGTCCCGGACGTCCCCGGCCTCCAGCACGCCGGTCACGTCCTGGATGTGGGTGTCCAGGTTCACCCCGCCGCGCAGCAGGTGGGCGCGTTCGCTCACTCCGCTGAGCGTCAGCGGAAGGGCCTGGTGGCCGTGGCCGCGCAGGTCCTCGACGAGCTCCTGGAAACACCAGCCACCGTGACACATGCCGGGGATCAGGACGAAGGTCGCCATGGTCGTGCTCCTCACTGTCTCATGGACGCTTCCCCTCCGGGCGTCTTCTCGGCGCTGCCCGGCGGGGTGTGACGTGTGGGATCGGCGAAGGCGGCGACCAGGGCCGCCGCCGCGCACAGGATCGCGGTCCACGCCAGGGCGGCGCCGGCCGAGGTGTGGTCGGCGACGAGCCCGGCGAGCCACGGGCCGGCGGTCTGCCCGGCCGCGAAGAGTGTGGTGAACGCCGCCAGCGTGGCCGTCCAGTCCGCGGGCGCGGTGTTCGCCTTGATGATCGCGGTGACGGCGGCGGGCACACCCATGAACGTCGCCCCGTAGACGACCACGGACGCGAGGATGACCGGCGGTGCGGGCGCCGCCATCGCCGGCGCCGCTCCGGCGGCGGCCAGGAGGCCGAGCAGCACGGTCAGTGCCCGGGTGCCGGGCCAGCCGGTGGTCGGACGGCTCCACAGGGCGGGCGCCGCCACCACCGCCAGGCCGAGCGCCGTCCAGGCGAGCACCACCTGCCCGAGCGGCGCCTCGGCGAGGTAGGCGGACAGGAAGGTGATGTACGTGATGTAACCGGCGGCGAACAGCAGGTAGGCCAGGGCGATCCCCCGCAGTGGGCGCAGATGAGCCCGCCCGGCGGTGACGGCCGGCGCCTCCTCCCCGGCCTGGGCGGCGGTCCAGCTCACCAGCGCCGCCAGCCCGGCGGCCACGCCCAGGCCGACCCAGGCCGGCCGCCAATGGCCGCCCAGCGGCGGAATGCCGGCGCCGGCGACGGCGATGCCCAGCCCGGTGCCCGCGAAGTAGACGGTGATAGGCGTCCCGGAGGCGGCGCGGGCGGCGAGGCGTGAGGCGATGACGCCGCCGCTGACGAACACCGCGGCCCCTGCCGTCCCGGCCGCGGCTCGGGCCGCCAGCAGCACCGGATAGGCGTCGCTCGTCGCGGTGGCCGCGAGCACCGGCGCGGTGAGGACCGTCCCCCATCGGAAGACGGTCGCGGCGCCCCGGCGGCGAACGGCGGCCGCGGTCATCAGCGCACCGAGCAGGTAGCCCAGTCCGTTGGCGGCGCTCACCGCTCCGGCTTCGGCCAGGGTCCACCGCAACTCGTCCCGCATCGCCGGCAGGAGCAGCCCGTACGCGAAACGGGCCAGCCCGAGGGCCGACGCGGTGCCGAGAGCCAGCCGCATCGCCTGCCGTGTCTCGGGCCCGGCCCGCATGCCTACGGCGAAGAGGTGGGGCATGACACTCCAGAGATCGAACCGATCGGTACGATCTCAGATCGTAGCAATGCATCGAACCGATCGGTACCATCTAGGTATGCCGGTTCCCAAAGGCTCGACGATCGACCCGGAGCGCACCCGTGCCGCCATCCTGGAGGCGGCCACCCCCGTGCTGTACGAACGTGGGCTCGACGGCGTCGGCGTGGCCGAGCTGTGCGCTTCGATCGGGGTGTCGAAGGAGACGCTCTACCGGCACTTCGGCACCAAGGACGGGCTGGTGGAGGCCATGCTCACGGCCCGCAGCGAACGGGTGACCCGCTGGCTGGCCGAGGCCGCCGCGGAGGCCGGGGACGACCCCCGTGACCAGCTCGCCGCGGTGTTCGACGCGCTGCGGGAGTGGTACGAGGACCCGGTCTTCCGCGGCTGCGCGATGCTGAACGCGGCGGCCCAGCATCACGTGGAGGCCGTGCGCGCCATCACCGCACGCCACCTCGATCGCTACCTCGACCTGCTGACGGGGATCGCCGAGCGTGCCGGAGCCACCGATCCGCCTCTCCTGGGGCGCCAGTTGCTCATGCTGGTCGAGGGCGCCACCGCCGTCGCGGCGCACCACGGCACGGCCGGCACGGGCGAGCAGGCCCGCCAGGCGGCGCTCACCCTGCTGTCGGCCGCCGCCCGGCCGTCCGCGAGTTCCCGGCGCGGCTCCGAAGTCTGACCCCGGCCACCGCCACGACCCCGGCCACGACCACGGCTTCCGCGGCGCGCGGCCGATGGGGTCACTTCTTCTTGCGCTTCTCCCGGATCTTCATCGTGACGTCGATCGGGGAGCCGGCGAAGCCGAACTCCTCGCGGATGCGGCGCTCGATGAAGCGGCGGTAGGTCTCCTCCAGGAACGCCGAGGTGAACAGCACGAACTTCGGCGGCTCGGTCGAGGCCTGGGTGGCGAACAGGATCTTCGGCTGCCTGCCCCCGCGCACCGGCGGCGGCGTGGCCTGCACCAGCTCGGTGAGGAACTGGTTGAGCCGGGCCGTCGGCACCCGCGTGCCCCACGACTCCAGCGCCCGTTCGATGGCCGGGGCGAGCTTCTCGACGTGACGGCCGGTCTTCGCGGAGATGTTCACCCGCAGCGCCCACGGCGTGCGGACGAGCTGCCGGTCGATCTCCTTCTCCAGGTAGTAACGCCGGTCCTCGTCGACCAGGTCCCACTTGTTGAACGCGACCACCATCGCCCGGCCCGACTCGATGACCAGGCCGATGATCCGCAGGTCCTGCTCGGTCAGCACGTCGGAGGCGTCGATCAGCACGACCGCGACCTCCGCCCGCTCCAGCGCGGCCCGGGTGCGCATCGCCGCGTAGAAGTCGGCGCCCTTGAGCTCACGGTCGCGCCGCCGGATGCCGGCGGTGTCGATGAAGCGGTACGTCGTGCCGCCCAGCTCGACCAGCTCGTCCACCGGGTCGCGAGTGGTGCCGGCCATCGGGTCGACCAGCACCCGCTCCTCTCCGGCGACCTTGTTGAGCAGCGACGACTTGCCCACGTTGGGCTTGCCGAGCAGCGCGATCCGGCGCGGGCCGCGCCGCTCGCCGAACGTCTGCGGCGGCGTCTCCGGCAGCGCGTCGAGCACCACGTCGAGCAGGTCGCCGCTGGCGCGGCCGTGCAGGGCCGAGACCGGGCGCGGCTCGCCCAGGCCGAGCGACCACAGCCCGGACGCCTCCAGCTCCATCTGCTGGTTGTCGACCTTGTTCGCGGCCAGCACGACGGGCTTGCCCGCGCGGCGCAGGACCGCCCCGACGGCCTCGTCGGAGTCGGTGACCCCGACGCTCGCGTCCACCACGAAAAGGATCACGTCGGCCAGCTCGGCCGCGATCTGCGCCTGCTCGGCGATGCGCAGGGCCATGCCGGTCGCGTCCGGGTCCCAGCCGCCGGTGTCCACCAGCGTGAACCGCCGCCCCCGCCAGGTGGCCTCGTAGGTCACCCGGTCGCGGGTCACCCCGGGCACGTCCTCCACGACCGCCTCACGACGGCCGATGATGCGGTTGACCAGCGTCGACTTGCCGACGTTGGGGCGCCCCACCACGGCGACGACCGGCAGCGGGCCCGAATCGGGCTCCCGCTCCGCCTCCTCGGCGGACAGCTCGGCGAGCTCGGCCTCGATCCAGCCGCCCTCGTCCTCGTCGTACTCCACCGTCACGTCCATACCCTGCCTCATCCGTCAGACCCGCTCCTTGACGATCCGGAGCACCTCGGCGATGACCTCGTCCAGGTCCAGCGGCGTGGTGTCGAGCTCCACCGCGTCCGCGGCCTTCGCCAGCGGGTCGGCCTTACGCGTCGAGTCGAGGGTGTCGCGGCGGGCCATCGCGGCCCTCTGCGCCTCCACGCTCGTCCCCTCCAGCTCCGCCGTACGGCGCAGCGCGCGGGCGTCGGCGCTCGCGGTGAGGTAGATCTTGACCGGCGCGTCCGGCGCGACCACGGTGCCGATGTCACGCCCCTCGACCACGATCCCCCCGCCCGGCAGGGAACTCGCGATGATCTCCCGCTGCAGGGCCACGAGCCGGCGGCGCACCTCGGGCACCGCGCTCACGGCCGACACCGCGCCGGTGACCTCGGCGCCGCGGATCGGCCCGTTGACGTCGACGCCGTCGACGGCGACACCCGGCGCGTCCGGATCGGTGGTCATCGTCAGCGCGGGCTCGGCCGACCTCGCGGCGATCGCCGCGGGATCCTCCAGGTCGACGCCCCGCTGGAGCATCCACCACGTGACCGCCCGGTACATGGCGCCCGTGTCGAGGTAACGCAGGCCGAGCGCCCGCGCGACGCCCCGCGACGCGCTCGACTTGCCCGACCCCGAGGGACCGTCCATCGCGACGACCAGACCCGACACCGGTCTCTCCTTCTCCTTCGGAATCGTCGTCCCCGAGGCTACCGGGATACCGCCGGAAAGCATGCATCGGCGGCCGGCCGGAGGCCCCGACGGTCCGGAGCCTCCCGGCCAGGGGCCGGGCGTTCGCTCGGTCTGCCCGGAGGTCACCGGCCGGGGCGGGCGGGCCGGTCTAGCCGGCGACCTGCCAGCCGCGCTCACGCAGGGCCTCCGACAGCGGGGCCGCCGCCTCCGGCTGGACGTACAGCTCGGCGGCGCCGAGCGGCAGGCCGGGGGCGTGCTCCAGCCGGATGTCCTCGATGTTGAGGCCCGTCTCGCCCGCCGCCTGAACCAGGCGGGCCAGCTCGCCCGGACGGTCGCCGATGAGCACCTGCACCACCGCGTACGTGCGCGCCGGGCCGCCGTGCTTGCCGGGGATCCTGCCGGTGCCGCGCACCCCGCGTGCCAGCAGGTCGGCGATCTGGTCCATGGCCGCGCCGTCGCCCGCCAGCGCGCGCAGCGATCGGGCGGCGGCGCCGAGGTCGTCCGCCACCGCCTCCAGCACCTCGGCCACCGGCAGCGCGTTGCCCGAGAGGATGCCCATCCACAGCGCCGGATCACTGGCGGCGATCCGGGTGACGTCGCGCACGCCCTGCCCGGACAGCCCGAGCGCCGTCTCCGGCGCCTCGGCCAGCCGGGCGGCCACGGCCGCGGCGGTCACGTGGGGAGCGTGTGAGACGACCGCCACGGCCCGGTCGTGCTCGCCGGCGTCCACCCGCACGGCGTTGCCGCCGCACAGGTCGATGAGCTCCCGCACCGCCGCCACCGCCTCGGGCGCGGCGTCCTCCGTCGGGCAGTACGCCCACGGGCGGCCGAGGAACAGGTCGGCCCGGGCCGCCGCGGGACCGGACCGCTCGCGGCCGGCGAGCGGATGCCCCGCGACGTACGTCGTCAGGTCGCAGCCGAGCTGGGCCGCCTGGGCCAGCGGAAGGACCTTCACGCTGGCCACGTCCGTGTAGAAGCGGGCGGCGCCCTGCTTCTGCAGGTCGAGCAGCTGCTGCGCGACGAACTGGGGCGGCACCGCGACGACCGCGAGATCCACCTGCCGCGCGCCCGTCCAGTCCTCCCCCGCGCCAAGCTCACGCGCCAGCCGTACGGCTCCGGCGTCCCGGTCGGCGAGGAAGACCCGCAGGTCCCGCTGCCGCAGCGCCAGTGCGATGGACGTGCCGATGAGGCCCGTCCCGACAACGACCACGCTGCCGATCCCGGCGCCCTCGATGGGAGTCATCGTGCTCTTCCTGCCGTCACCGTCCCGGGGACGCGGCCCGCGGGCGAATGCCTGTGGATGGGAGAATCCCGTTCTGCCGGACCTGTGGCCCGGACCGCTCCCTACTGGGCGATGTCCACGCGAAGCGCCACGGCGCCGCGCAGGTACACGTGCTGGATCTCCTGCCGCGGCCGGTCGGTCTGCACGTGGGCCATGAGCCGCACCACGCGCGGGAGCGCGCCCGGCACGTCGATCTCGGTCGCGCACAGCAGGGGGACGTCGTGGAACCCGAGCTTGCGCGCGGCGAGGGCGGGGAACTCCGCGGTGAGGTCGGGCGTGCACGTGAAGATCACGCTGATGACGTCGTCGGTGGTGAGGTTGTTGCGGCCCATCACCTCGCTCACCAGTTCCGTCGTCCCGGCGAGGATCGCGTCACGATCGTTGCCCTCGACCTGGACGGCTCCGCGAATCGCCCGCACCATGTCGTTCCCCTCTCGCTGAGACGGGCCGGCCCGCCGTGACGACGAGCGCGGCCCATCTACCGCCTGTTCGGCTTAACTCTGCCCGGATTGCGGGTGTATGCCCGCAGTTTTGCCAGGCTACAGGCCGACCGCCGCGTACAGCTCGCCGATCTCCTGAACGGTGAGCGTGCGCACCGTGCCCGGCTTCAACCGGCCGAGCTTGACCGGGCCGAACTCGATGCGGGCCAGGTCGATCACGCGGTGCCCGACCGCCTCCAGCAGCCGCCGGACGATGTGCTTGCGTCCCTCGTGCAGCACGATCTCGACCAGCGCCTGCTGGCCGTGCTCCTGCACGATCCGGAACTCGTCGACCTTGGCCAGGCCGTCCTCCAGCTCCACGCCCTTGCGCAGCACCTTGTGCAGGTCGCGCGAGACGGGGCCGGGCACCTTGGCCCAGTACTTCTTCTGCACGCCGAAGCTCGGGTGGGTCAGCCGGTGGGCCAGCTCACCGTCGTTGGTGAACAGCAGCAGGCCCTCGGTCTCGGTGTCGAGACGCCCGACGTGGAACAGCCGGGGCGCGAGGTCCTGCACGTAGTCGTGCAGGCACGGCCGGCCCTCGGGGTCGTCCATCGTGCTCACCACGCCGATCGGCTTGTTGAGCGCGTAGTAGACGGTCTCGGCGGAGGTCGGGATGCGCTTGCCGTCCACGTGGATGACCTGCTTGTTGGGATCGACGCGGGCGCCGAAGCGGCGCACGGTCTGGCCGTCCACCGTCACCCGGCCGTCGCCGATCATCTCCTCGCAGGCCCGCCTGCTGGCCACCCCGGCCTGGGCGAGCACCTTCTGGAGGCGGTCGCCGCCCGGCACCTCGGTGGTGTCGCGCTCGTCGGTGTAGTTCTCGTCGTAGAAGTCGGGGTCGCGCAGCGGCTGCCGGGACGTCTTGAACGGGTTTCCCTGCGTTCCCCGGGCCCCTGCACCCCGGGCCCCTGCGCCCGTACCGCCCGTGCTCCGGCCACCCGTGCCCCGGCTCCCTGCCGACCCGGCGCCGGAGGGACGGCCCGCGCCGGCGCCGCGCACCGGGCGTCGTGCGCCCCCCTCGGTGCCGCCGAAGCGGCCCCGCGTCGCGCCACCGGTGCGGCCGATCGTCTGCACCTCGTCACGCCGGGTCCCGGCCCCGCCGCGGGCGGCCCGGAAGCCGGTCCGCTCGTTCCGGTCGCCCCGCTCGGCGCGGCCGTCCCGGTCGGTGCCGCGGCCGATGCGAGAGTCCCGGTCGCCGCGGGCTTCGCGATCGCCGCGCCAGGAGTCCCTGTCGCCACCGGCGCTCCGGCCGGCGTATCCGTCGCCGCGGTCCTCGCCGCCGCGGAAGGGGCGGTCGGAGCCGCGGTCCCGCAGACCGTCCCGGCCGCCTTCCGGCCTGCCGTACCGGCCGCGCGTCCCGGCTCCCTCCGTACGGAAGGTGGAGCGGCCCGCGGACGGAAACTCACGCCCGCCACGCTCCCTGCCGGAGTCGCGGTCGAAACCACGGCCGCCGTCCCGATCCCGGCCAAAGTCCCGGCCAGAGTCACGGGTGGAATCGCGGTCGAAGCCACGGCCGCCGTCCCGGTCACGGCCGAAACCGCGCGCACGGTCGGAGCCACCTGAGCGGTCGAAGCCGCGCCCGCCGTCGCGGTCACGCCCGAAACCACCACGGTCACGGTCGGAACCACGCTCAGGGCCGAAATCACGGTCACGGCCGAAGCCGCGCCCGCCGTCGCGGTCGCGGTCGCCGGAGCGACCGGCCTCGGGCCTGCCATACGCGCCTCGCGAGCCGCCGCGCTCGGCGCGGAACGACGTGCGGTTGTCATCGCCGAAACGCCGGCCGCCGGGGCGGGCGTCGCGGCGGTCGCCACCACGGGCGTCCCCTGCACGCGAGTCCCTGGCAGGGCGGTCGCCGTACCGGTCGCCGCGCGGGGCGCCCTCGTCGCGGGACCGCCTGAAGTCGGATCTGGAGTCGGATCGAGAGTCCGACCTGAAGTCCTGCCTGGAGTCGGAACCGTACCCGGACCGGGAACCAGGGACGCGGGAACCGCCGCGCCGGTCGTCCTGGGGACGGAAGCCGCCGGACCCGCCACGGGATCCACGCGCGCTCGCGCCCTGCTGACCGGTGCTCCGGCTCCGACCGCGTCCCTCACCGGACGGGGTGCCACGCCTGTTGTTCACTACTTCTGCTCCTCAAGAATTTCCACGTCGTCCGGGAGGAACGGGGCGAGCTCGGGAAGCTCGTCGAGGCTCCGCAGCCCCAGTCTCTCCAGGAAGTAACTCGTCGTCCGGTAGAGCACCGCCTGGCTCTCCGGGTCGGTTCCGGCCTCTTCCACGAGGCCTCGTGCGACCAGCGTCCGCATGACGCCGTCGCTGCTCACGCCGCGCACCGCCGCCACCCGGGCCCGGCTGACCGGCTGCCGGTAGGCGACCACGGCGAGGGTCTCCAGCGCGGCCTGTGTGAGCCGCGCCTGCTGGCCGTCCCTGACGAACCTCTCCACCAGCGCGGCACACTCCGCCCTGGTGTAGAAGCGCCAGCCTCCGGCCACCTCCCGAAGGTCGAAACCCCGCCCGGACGCCGTGTATTCCGCCGACAGCGTGCGGAGCGCGGCGGCGACCTCCGCCGTCGGGCGTTCGAGCACCTGAGCGAGGGTGATCTCCGCGACCGGCTCGTCCACCACCATCAGGATCGCCTCGAGCGCCTGGGCGAGCGACGGCCCCTCCGAAGGCGTCTCCTCGCCGCCGGATCCGGCGTCGTCCGCCAGGGACGGCGCGACCTCGGCGGAGAGCGCGGCGTCACCGGCGGGCCCGGGCGCCACGTGAGTGGCGCGGGTGTTCGGAGCGCCGGGTGTGCCGTCGGTGGAACCGGGGGTGCCGCTCGCTGTCATCGCTCCTCGCTCGTCGTCCGTGCTTCCGCCTCCGGCGCGCCGTCTCCGCCGCGTCACCGCGCCCGGTGCGGACGGGTCACTCCTCCGGTGCGCCGGACGGCTCCGCCGGTCGCTCCTCGCTCCGGCCCTCGTCGTAGTCGTCGCCGACCGTGACGTCGCCGTCGGCGGTTCCCGTCCAGGTGACGTACAGGTCACCGAGCGGTTCGACCTGCTCGAAGGAGACCGCGGCCTCCCTGAACAGCTCAAGGACGGCCAGGAACCGGGCGACGACCTCGAACGTCCCCGAGCAGTCGGCGGTCAGTGCCCGGAAGGTCGCCGTCTGCACCCGCCTCAGCCGCTCCACAAGGATAGCGGCTTGTTCCCGGACGCTGGCGAGCGGTTGGTAGATGTGCGCGACCGACACCGACGGCGGCGCCTTGGGCGTGAAGGCCCTGGCGGCGATCCTGGCGAGCTGCGCGGGCCCGATGCCGAGCACGAGTTCGGGCAGCAGGTCGGCGAAGCGCTTCTCCATCGGCACCGCGCGCGGGAAGCGCAACGCCTCCTCGGCCATCCGCCCCGAGAAGATCTTCGCGACCTCCTTGTACGCGCGGTACTGCAGCAGCCGGGCGAACAGCAGGTCGCGGGCTTCCAGCAGGGCGAGGTCCTCCTCGTCCTCCACCTCGCCGGTGGGCAGCAGCCGGGCCGCCTTGAGGTCGAGCAGGGTGGCCGCGACCAACAGGAAGTGGCTCGTCTGGTCGAGGTCCCACTCGGGTCCCCGCGACCGGATGTACGCGATGAACTCGTCGGTGACCTTGTGCAGGGAGACCTCGGTGATGTCCAGCTTGTGCTTGGAGATCAGCCCGAGCAACAGGTCGAACGGGCCTTCGAAGACGTCCAGATGGACCTGGAAGCCGCCCGGCGCGCTCTCCCCGCTCCCCTGGTCCGTCTCCTGGCCGGTCGTCACGCCTGCCATTGTCCTCCACCGGCGCGAGCGCCGGCACCTACATCGTCATGGTCAGACGCGGGCGGGCCACCTGGCCAGCAGCTCACGGGCCAGCTCGCGGTAGGCGGTGGCGCCCATCGAGCCGGGGTCGAACTGGGTGATGGGCTCACCCGCGAGGGTGGCGTCCGGGAACCGCACCGTACGGTTGATGACGGTGTGGAACACCTTGTCGCCGAAGCCCTGCATGATCGTCGAAAGGACCTCGCGGGCGTGCAGCGTCCGGGGGTCGTACATGGTGGCGAGCAGGCCGTCGATCTCCAGGCTCTTGTTGAGCCGCTCCTGGACCTTGCCGATCGACTCCATCAGCAGCGCCACGCCGCGCAGCGCGAAGAACTCGCACTCCAGCGGGATCATCACGCTGTGCGCGCAGGTCAGCGCGTTGACCGTCAGCAGGCCGAGCGACGGCTGGCAGTCGATCAGGCAGATGTCGTAGTGCGGCAGCAGGGGCTCCAGCGCCCGCTGGAGGGCGTACTCACGCGCGACCTCGTTGACGAGCCTGATCTCCGCGCCGGACAGGAAGATGTTGCTCGGCAGGAGTTGCATGCCCTCGACGGTGGTGTCGAGCAGGACGTCCTCGACGGTGACGTCCGGCTCCTCCATGATGAGGTCGTAGACCGTCGCCTCGAGCGGCCGGGGGTCGATGCCGAGCCCCACCGACAGCGCGCCCTGCGGGTCGAAGTCCACCAGCAGCACCCGCTGGCCCACCTCGGCGAGCGCGGCGCCCAGGTTGATGGTGGTCGTCGTCTTGCCGACGCCGCCCTTCTGGTTCACCATCGCGACGATCCGCGCGGGTCCGTGGGACTCCGGCGGTGTCGGATCGGGGAACACGGGGGTGGGACGACCGGTAGGCCCGATCGCACCGCCTGGAGACCTCGCGGTCCACGTCGGCTCTGTGGTCGCAGTCACCTGTTGGTCCTCCCCTGACGGCCTCGAACCTGATCGAATCTAAAGGGTCGGCACGTATGCGGCAAGGCGGCGCGCCACGCGTCCGCGGATGCGTGCCTCAATGCAGGGCGCGGGGATGCGCCGCCGCGTAGACCTCGCGGAGCTTGTCGACCGTCACCAAGGTGTACACCTGCGTGGTGGTCACCGAGGCGTGGCCGAGCAACTCCTGGACAACCCTAACGTCGGCTCCGCCGTCGAGGAGGTGGGTTGCGAACGAATGTCGCAACATGTGCGGTGATACGCCGGACAGCCCGGCCCGTTCCGCCGCCAGCTGCAGCACCTCCCACGCGCCCTGCCGGGTCAGCCGCCCGCCCCGCGCGTTGAGGAACAGCGCGGAGGTGCCCCGGCCGTGCGCGGCGAGCCCGGGCCGCGCCCTTACCAGGTACGCGTCGAGCGCCTGGCGGGCGAAGCGGCCGAGGGGCACGATCCTGCTCCGCCCGCCCTTGCCGCGCAGCCGCACCTGGTCGTGGTCCTGGCCGCTGTCGAGGCCGAGGTGACGGCCCCCGGCGTGGCTCGCGGGCACGTCGTCCACCGCCAGCCCCACCGCCTCGGAGATCCGGGCGCCGGTGGCGTACAGGACCTCCAGCAGCGCCCGGTTGCGCAGGGCGAGCGGGGCGTCCTCCGGCCCGCACGCGGCGATGAGCCGCTCCACCTCCGCCACGGTGATCGCCTTGGGGAGCCTGCGGAGCTGGCGCGGCGGGCGCACCTCGTGGGCCGGGTCGTGCCCGGCCACGCCCTCCCGCAGCGCGAAGCGGTGCAGGCCGCGAACGGCCGACACGGCGCGGGCGGCCGAGCTGGCGACCAGCGCGGGGTGGTCGTCGTCGCCCTCCCGCAGCGCGGCGAGGAAGGCGACCACGTCCGCCTCGGCGACCTGCCCGAACGTCTCCAGTCCGCGCGCCCGGAGGTACTCGACGTATCGGCGCAGGTCCCGCCGGTAGGACGCGAGCGTGTTGGCAGACAGCCCCCGTTCCACCGCCAGATGGGCGAGGTAACTGGACAGCACCGCCTCGGGCTCGCTCAGGACGTCTCCTACGGACTCATGCCTCCGGCGCACCGGCGGGACGAAGGCCCTTGAATCCGTCGGCGGAAGCAGCGTACGCCGCGAGGATACCGGCGACGGCGGGAGAATTGTGGATCATTCCGCTCAGCGCCTTCTCGACCGCCGTGACCAGGGGAATCCAGACCGCCGGCATGTCGGTCTCCTCGTGCTCGCGCACGTAGGTGTTCTCCTCGTCGGGGATCGGCTCCACGTCGCGGGCGAGGAAGATCCGGATCCGCTCGTCCGACATGCCGGGCGAGGTGGCGAGGTCGACCAGCGTGTGCCACGTGCGCGCCCGGTAGGCGGCCTCCTCGGCGAGCTCACGTGCCGCGCACTCCACCAGCGGCTCCCCCGGCACGTCCCGGATACCGGCCGGGAGCTCCCACATCAGGCGCCGCATCGGGTGGCGGTACTGGCGGATCAGCAGCACCCGGTCCTCGTCGTCCAGCGCGACCACCGCGACCGAGCCGGGGTGGACGACGTAGTCGCGGTCGGCGACGACGCCGCCGGGCATCTCCACGGTGTCGGTGCGCACCGAGATGACCCGCCCGGCGAAGTGCCGGGTGGTGGCGACGACGTTCCAGGACTCCTCGACGTCCTCCACGTTCACCGAATCCTCCACGGTCCCCGTGTTCTCCGCGTTCACTTGGCCCGTCCCGCCTTCGCCGCGTTCTCGCGCTCGCCCGCGTACTCGAGGGCGGCCTGGACCAGACCCGTGAACAGGGGATGCGACCGGGTCGGCCGGGAGCGGAACTCCGGGTGCGCCTGCGTGCCGATGAAGAACGGGTGCAGGTCGGTCGACAGCTCGGCGTACTCCACGAGGCGGCCGTCCGGCGACAGCCCGGAGAACACCATGCCGGCCTTCTCCAGCTGATCGCGGTAGGAGTTGTTGACCTCGTAGCGGTGCCGGTGCCGCTCCTCCACCTTCGCCTTGCCGTACAGGCGCCGGGCGAGCGAGCCGTCCGTGAGCTTGGCCGGGTAGAGGCCGAGCCGCATCGTGCCGCCCATGTCGCGCTCGCCGGCGACCACGTCCTTCTGGTCGGCCATGGTCGAGATGACCGGGTCGGCGGTCTCGGCGTCGAACTCGGTGCTGTCGGCGTCCTCGATCCCGGCCAGGTGGCGGGCCGCGTCGATGACCATGCACTGCATGCCGAGGCAGATGCCGAGCAGCGGGACGCGCCGTTCGCGGGCGTGCCGGATGGCGCCGACCTTGCCCTCGATGCCGCGCACCCCGAAACCGCCGGGGACCAGCACGCCGTCGACGCCGTCCAGCTCGCGGGCCGCGCCTTCGGGGGTCTCGCAGTCGTCGCTCTTGACCCAGCGGATGTTGACCCGCGCGTCGTTGGCGAAGCCGCCCGCGCGCAGCGCCTCGGTCACCGACAGGTACGCGTCGGGCAGGTCGATGTACTTGCCGACCAGCGCGATCGTGACCTCCTTGGCGGGCCGGTGGACCCGGCGCAGGAGCTGGTCCCACTCGGTCCAGTTCACGTCGCGGAACGGCAGGCCGAGCCGGCGCACCACGTACGCGTCGAGCCCCTCGGTGTGCAGCACCTTCGGGATGTCGTAGATCGACGCGGCGTCGACGGCCGAGACCACCGCGTCCTCGTCCACGTCGCACATCAGGCTGATCTTGCGCTTGAGCGAGGAGGTGATCGGGCGGTCGGACCGGCAGACGATCGCGTCGGGCTGGATGCCGATGCTGCGCAGCGCGGCGACCGAGTGCTGCGTGGGCTTGGTCTTCAGCTCCCCGCTCGGGCCGATGTACGGCAGCAGGGAGACGTGCAGGAAGAAGACGTTGTCGCGGCCGACCTCGTGGCGGACCTGCCGGACTGCCTCCAGGAACGGCAGCGACTCGATGTCGCCGACCGTGCCGCCCACCTCGGTGATGACCACGTCCACGTCCGGGCCCGCCATGCCCCGGATGCGGTCCTTGATCTCGTTGGTGATGTGCGGGATCACCTGGACGGTGTCGCCCAGGTACTCCCCGCGCCGCTCCTTGGCGATGACGTTGGAGTACACCTGGCCGGTGGTGACGTTGGCGGAGCCGTGCAGCTCCGTGTCGAGGAACCGCTCGTAGTGGCCGACGTCGAGGTCGGTCTCGGCGCCGTCGTCCGTCACGAACACCTCGCCGTGCTGGAAGGGGTTCATCGTGCCGGGGTCGACGTTCAGGTAGGGGTCGAGCTTCTGCATCGTGACGCGGAGACCGCGTAGCTTGAGGAGGCGCCCGAGGCTGGAGGCCGTGAGCCCCTTGCCGAGACTGGAGGCGACGCCGCCGGTGACGAACAGATGCTTGGTTTGTGCGGCGCTGCGCAAGGAACACTCCCGTGGTCGTTTGTAGAACCGGCGCTCCGGATGGACGCCGCCTGCCCACGGGCTCTCAGAATATCAAACGCTGGGCAACATTGGGCTTGTCACGTGCACTAATCCGCAATAGCGGGACAAGACGACCAAGCGGTAACTTGTCGCGTTATGTCGTTCGTGAAGCGCGCCGTCGGCCGCATGGTCCACCGCTGGTGGCCCTACGTGCGGGAGGCGGCGGCGGTGACCCCCGCCGCCACCGGCGCATACCGGTTCCGCAGCCTCGGCGAGGGAGTGTGCATCTCGTTCCCCCAGGGCGCGATCTTCGGTGAGGAGTGGATCGAGATCGGACCGCACACGCTGGTCGGGGAGCGAGTCTCGATCTCCGCCGGGATGGGGCCCGGCGTGGACCTGGGCCCCGACTCGATCGTCCGGATCGGCGGAGGCTGCTCGATCGGCCGGGGCAGCCACATCGTGGGCCACCAGTCGATCGACATCGGCGACGACGTGTTCACGGGCCCCTACGTCTACATCACCGACCAGAACCACGTGTACGACGACCCCGAGACGCCCATCGGCCGCCAGTGGCCGCGCAACAGGCCGGTCTCGATCGGCTCGGGGTCCTGGATCGGCACGGGGGCGATCATCCTGCCCGGGACCCGGATCGGCCGCCAGTCGGTGGTCGCGGGCGGCGCGGTCGTACGCGGCGAGTTCCCGGACCACTCGGTGATCGCCGGCGTGCCCGCCAAGGTCGTCCGCCGGCACTCCCCCGGCCTCGGCTGGCACAGCCCCTCCGCGATCGCCCGCACCCCGCTCTCCCCACCGCATCCGGCAGGCAGCCCGGCCCCTATGTCCTGACCCACCCCTCCACGGCGGCGATCCGCACGGCCCGCCACACCCCGCGGCGAGTACGAGCGCCCGGCGGCCGACGTACGCGCACCCTCGCCCACGACCGGATCGGACGACTGGAGGCCTCCCGAAACCGATCACTCCTGGTCACGTGTCGTGCCAGGATCGTGATGGTAGGCGATCGTCCTGTGAGCGAGGAGGGGCACGGAACGGCGATGGCTCTGCCCGAGTGGTTCTACCCTGGCCCGCCCGGCGGGTGGACCGCCGACATGCTCGATCACCTTCCCCCCGGCACGCCCCGCCACGTCGAACTGATCGACGGGGCCCTCATGGTCACGTTGCTGACCGACCGTGACCAGGGAATCCAGCCGCCGAGTCATCTCGCGGTCGCCAGGGAGATGTCGATAACACTGGGGCCGCGCCAGCGACCGGAACCCGACGTTCTTGTACTCAGGCGGGAAGCGCTCTCCGACCTGCGGAGGACCTGGTACCGGCCGGAGGAGGTCCACCTTGTCGTCGAGGTGGTGTCGCCCGAGTCGGCGGAGAGGGACCGGCTGACGAAGCCGATCAAGTACTCGAACGCCGGCATCAGATACCTCTGGCGGGTGGAGCAGGAGGACCAGCACGCCGTCGCGTACACGTTCGAGCTGGAGCCGAGCGTCAAGGCGTACGTGCCGACGGGCATCCACCGCAAGCGCCTCGTCACGTACGCCGGGTTCGACGTGGACATCGACCTGGACCTGAGCCAGTTCATGGGCTGACTCCTGTCCTCCGACCGGTTCGCGCCCGGCACCGGCCCTGCGACGGCCTGGGCTCGCGCCTGTCGGAGCGGGGTCCGGACAGGTCCGGGCGCGGCACGGGGTCAGACAGGCGGCACGGGTCAGACAGGCGGGGACGCCGCCCGGGCGCGGCGCGCCTCCTTGAACCTTCGTACGCGGCGCAGCACCCGCCAGGCGACGAACGCCAGCACGGCCAGCGCCACCACGACGAGCACCGGCAGGAAGATCGCGATCAGGCTCATCCCGAGCGAGCCGACGTCCTCGACCGTGCTCACCACCGGCGCGCCCACGCCGGCCGTGGTGGCGTTGACCACCGGCCGGGCCCCGGCCTTCAGCAGATGTACGGCGAGGGCCACCGCGATGCCCAGGATCCAGCCCACCGCCGGGTGATCGGCCATCCAGGCCGAGTCGTCGAGCTTCGCCGCCGCGGCCGTGGCGCTGAAGACCACCCCGCCGGACGCCGGCCGCACCGCCGTCTGGATCATGTCGTTGACGTGGTCGACCACCGGCACCTTGTCGAGGACGAACTCGGCGACCAGCAGCACCGCG
Organism: Microbispora sp. H10670; assembly: GCF_014161385.1. Taxonomy (NCBI): domain Bacteria; kingdom Bacillati; phylum Actinomycetota; class Actinomycetes; order Streptosporangiales; family Streptosporangiaceae; genus Microbispora; species Microbispora sp. H10670. Next base: position 90,430 of record NZ_JABBWW010000028.1, read on the forward strand.
ATGATCGCGAGGACCCAGGTGTCGGACAGCCAGGCGTACTCGTGCGGCAGCCGTACCGCGTCGGTCACGCGCGCCAGCACGCCGACGAGCAGCAACGGGATGTACGCGTTGAGCCCGGCCGCGGTCGACAGCCCGAGCCCGGTGAGCGCCGCGAACATGAGCCACCTCCTCGATGCGGCGGGAAACTCCCGCCTCCCCCTCAACGGACGACCCCGGCTCCATGTCCCCGGCGATGCGCTTCTGTCCAGACTTCGGCGGTCCCGCATCCGCCATGCCGACGCCCGGGCGGGAGTCTATGACCGCATCGACGCCGCGCTGCGCCAGTTGATGACCAGCCAACGGCGTCAGTAACCGTGCCCCTCGTGCGCCGCCCACGCTTCCGGCGAAGTAGGAGCCGGACCGGAAATGCCCGCCCCGCAGGTACTGGCGGACGTGAGCGCTGTATTCATTGCGGAGTATCCGCACCGAGACGCCCTTCAGTGAGTTGACGAGCGTGGACAGGGCGACCTTCGGCGGGTAGTGGACCATTAGGTGGACGTGGTCGTGTTCGCCGTTGAACTCGCGACGTTCAACATCGAAGCCGGCGTAAACCTCGCGCATGAGTTCCTCGCGACGGGACCAGCATCGGGTCAGTGAAGGCTCCACGCCAGTACTTCGCCACGAACACCATGTGGATGTGGAGGGCTGGGCACCATGGCGTCCGGTGCGTACACCGGGGCCACTCAGGGTGGTGATTTCGTCACGGCGGCGTAAACCCGAGGGATACGATCAGGGCGTGGAGCTGACCAGGCAGTCGCGTGCGCACGTGGCGCGACTCGACCTCACCGCCGCCCAGGTGGCGGTGCTGGACGGTCAGGCCCACACCGCCCGCGCGCTGTGGAACCTGCTCCACGAGTACTGCACCTTCCGGCAGGGCCGGTTGGCCTCGGTCAAGGACTGCGACACCGCGATCCGGCAGGCCCGCCGCGAGATCGACTGGATGAGGCGACTGCCCGCCCCGGCGGCCCAAGCGGTGCTGAGAACCTACCGGCAGGCGTGGGCGAACTTCTTCAACCCCGGCCACCCCGCCGGGCGGCCCACGTTCAAGATCCGGTCGCGGACCCGGCCGGCGGTGGATGTCCCCCAGGGGCGGGACCTGAACATCGCCCGGCTGAACCGGCGGTGGGGCGCGGTCAATCTCCCCAAGGTCGGGCGGGTGCGGTTCCGGTGGACCAAGGATCTGCCCGGCGTCACCAGGGGCGGCCCCGCCGGGCGAATCACCGGAGCACGCCTGGTCAAGGACGCCTTCGGGTGGCAGATCGTGTTCCGCACCGAAGCAGTGGTCGCGGCGGCCCCGGCCGCGCACCCCGGCCCTGTGGCAGGGGTCGACCGGGGGATCACCGTCGCCCTGGCCCTGTCGGACGGCACCATGCGCGAGCACGGGCCCTGGCTGCGCGACGGCGAGCAACAACGCCTGCGCCGGCTGGAGAAGACCTCGGCCCGCCAGCGCCGCACGCGCACTCCCGGCCGGCCTGCGTCCAAACGGCTGGCCCGCACCTATGACCGGATCGCCCGGCTCCGCGCGACAGCCAAGCGCCGGGCCGTCGACTGGCAGCACCAGACCACCACCGAACTCGCGCGCACCTTCGGCGTGGTCGTGGTGGAAGACCTGACGATCACAACCATGGTCCGCTCCGCCACCGGCACGATCGAACGCCCCGGCCGGAACGTGCGGCAGAAGGCCGGACTGAACCGCGCCATCACCGGCCAGGCGTGGGGCCGCACCGTCACCCTGCTGGAATACAAAACCCGTGATCGCGGCGGCCTTGTAGTGAAGGTCCCCGCCCCGGGCACGTCACAGACCTGCCACCGGTGCGGCCACCGCGACCCGGCCTCCCGCGACGGCACCCGATACTCGTGCGCCAACCCCGCGTGCGGCTGGACCGGCCATGCCGACACCAACGCCGCGATCAACATACGCAACGCCGCAGGAACTGCGGTGTCCGGACGTGGAGACCTCGGGGCTGCCCGGTCCGCGAAGCGTCAACCCCCGCACGCCGCCTGACCGCGACACGACGGGAAAATCTCCGGCCTTCAGGCCGGGGAGGAGTTCAAAACAACATCAACTACGCGCTTGCGATCTTCTCGGCGTCGTCATCCAGAGCGTCACCGGGCAGCCGTACGAGAGTTACTGCCGCCGGATGGCGCTGGCGCCGCGCGGCGCGGCGCGCAGGATCGACCCGGGAACCCGCGCCATCCGCCTACAGCTGACGCCGAGGCATCCTGCGGGCCGCGGGGCGGGGCTATTTCACGCCCGCCTCGCGCATGTCGCGGACCTCCCGCTTGAGCTCCTTGATCTCGTCGCGCAGCCGGGCGGCCACCTCGAACTGCAGATCGGCGGCGGCGGTGTGCATCTGCTCGGTGAGCGACTCGATCAGCGACTCCAGCTGGGCGCGGGGCATCTCGCCCGCGATCGCCTTCGCGTGCTGGCCCGCGCCGCGGGACGCGACCCCCGGCACCGGCGCCTTGCCGCGCGACTGCTGACGCCCGGCCCCGCCGAGAAGCTGGGCGGTGTCGGCGTCCTCGCGGACCAGGCTGTCGAGGATGTCGGCGATCTTCTTGCGCAGCGGCTGCGGGTCGATGCCGTTGGCCTCGTTGTAGGCGACCTGCTTGGCCCGGCGCCGGTTGGTCTCCTCGATCGCCCGCTCCATGCTCGGGGTGACCTTGTCGGCGTACATGTGGACCTGGCCGGACACGTTTCGCGCCGCGCGGCCGATGGTCTGGATCAGCGAGGTCTCCGAGCGCAGGAAGCCCTCCTTGTCGGCGTCGAGGATCGACACCAGCGACACCTCGGGCAGGTCGAGGCCCTCACGCAGCAGGTTGATGCCGACGAGCACGTCGAACTCGCCCATCCGCAGCTCGCGCAGCAGCTCGATGCGGCGCAGCGTGTCGACCTCGCTGTGCAGGTAGCGGACCCGGATGCCGTTCTCGAGCAAGTAGTCGGTCAGGTCCTCGGCCATCTTCTTGGTGAGGGTGGTGACCAGGACCCGCTCGTCCCGCTCCGCCCGGGCCCGGATCTCCTCCATGAGATCGTCGATCTGGCCCTTGGTCGGCTTGATGACCACTTCGGGGTCCACCAGGCCGGTGGGGCGGATGACCTGCTCGACCACGTCGCCCTTGCTGCGGCCCAGCTCGTACGGCCCGGGGGTGGCGGACAGGTAGACGGTCTGGCCGATGCGCTCCAGGAACTCCTCCCACTTCAGCGGGCGGTTGTCCATGGCCGACGGCAGGCGGAACCCGTGGTCGACGAGGGTCCGCTTGCGGGAGGCGTCTCCCTCGTACATGGCGCCGATCTGCGGGACGGTCTGGTGTGACTCGTCCAGCACGAGCAGGAAGTCGTCGGGGAAGAAGTCGAGCAGCGTGTGCGGCGCCGTCCCGGGCCCACGTCCGTCGATGTGCCGGGAGTAGTTCTCGATGCCGGCGCAGGTGCCGACCTGGCGCATCATCTCGATGTCGTAGGTGGTGCGCATGCGCAGCCGCTGGGCCTCCAGCAGCTTGCCCTGCCGTTCCAGCTCGGCCAGCCGCTCGGCGAGCTCGGCCTCGATGCCGCCGATGGCCCGCTCCATCCGCTCGGGGCCGGCCACGTAGTGCGACGCGGGGAAGATGTGCAGCTCTTCGTCCTCGGCGACGACCTCGCCCGTCAGCGGGTGGAGCGTCGCCAGCTTCTCGATCTCGTCGCCGAACATCTCGATGCGGACGGCCAGCTCCTGGTAGACCGGGATGACCTCGACCGTGTCGCCGCGCACCCGGAACGTCCCCCGCGTGAAGGCGAGGTCGTTGCGGGCGTACTGCATGTCGACGAGCTTGCGCAGCAGCTGGTCGCGGTCCATCTGCTGGCCGACCTTGAGCTTGACCATCCGGTCGACGTACTCCTGCGGGGTGCCCAGGCCGTAGATGCAGGAGACCGAGGCGACCACCACGACGTCGCGCCGGGACACCAGCGACCAGGTGGCCGAGTGACGCAGCCGCTCGACCTCCTCGTTGATCGAGGAGTCCTTCTCGATGTAGGTGTCGCTCTGCGGGACGTACGCCTCGGGCTGGTAGTAGTCGTAGTACGACACGAAGTATTCGACCGCGTTGTTCGGCAGCATCTCGCGCAGCTCGTTGGCGAACTGGGCGGCGAGCGTCTTGTTCGGCTGCATGACCAGCGTCGGCCGCTGGACCCGCTCGATGAGCCACGCGACCGTGGCCGTCTTGCCGGTGCCGGTCGCGCCGAGCAGGACCGTGTCCTTCTCCCCGGCGTCGACCCGGCGCTCCAGCTCCGCGATCGCCGTGGGCTGGTCGCCGGACGGCGTCATGTCGGTGACGACCTGGAAGGGCGCGACCCTGCGCTTCAGGTCCATCATGGATGTCATCGCCGCTCAGCTCCTCGCTCGCCCCGCCCACCGGGCGGGAACCGGGGACGCGCCCGGCCCGCCGCCGTTCACACCTCCATAACCTACGCGCGGCCACCGACATTTCCGGTCCCCTCCGCACGCCGGGATCCCGCTCACGGCCTGGCGCGAGGGGCAGCCGCACGTCACCCCGCCGCACCTTTGCCGGGGCATGACGCTCTCGTTACGATGCCAGCCGGGGATCACGGGATGCCGGCAAGCACGGGATGGCGGGGCGGACCTATGGCGGGGTTGCGAGATGCCGTGGGCCAGGCCGCCGCGTGGGCCGGCAAGAACGTCGACGGCGCCATCGCCCTGGTGCTGGCCGTGGTGGTGGGCGTGCTCGGCGTGCTGCCCGACGACGTGCTGTCCGACAAGGTCAAGTCGCAGCTCGTCAGCGGTACCACGCTGGTCGTCCTGGCCCTGGTGGCGACCGCGCTGCTGCGTGACCGCGCCCGGCAGGAGCCGGTCGAGGAGGCCATGCACGCCACCTCCGGCGTCCTGGCGCGGCTGCCCGAGCGTCTCGGGCGCCTCGACCAGCTGGAGGAGCTGGTCGCGGGCACCCGCAGGGCGCTGGAGGACATGGCGGTCATCCGCATCCTCGGCAGCCGGCACGAGATCGCCCAGGCGCACGCCGACGCGCGGCGGGGCACCGACCACTGGACGTTCAAGGGCGGCACCGGCACCTACATGCGCGCCGTCACGCTCCCCGAGTGCGTGGCCGCCGCGCGGCGCGACCGGCGGCACCTCACGATCCGGATGGAGATCATCGACCCCACCGACGAGGCGGTGTGCGAGAGCTACGCGCACTACCGCAGGTCGCTGTCGGACCGCCCGGACGGCACGGGCGAGATGTGGACGACCGAACGCGCCAGGAAGGAGTCGTACGCGAGCGTCCTGGCCGCGTTCTGGTACCGCCAGCGGTACGGCCTGCTCGACATCGCGGTCGGGCTGTCCCCGGTCATGACGACCTTCCGCTGGGACATGTCGGACCACGCCCTCATCATGACCTCCGAGGACCCCAACCGGGCGATCATCGCCTACAGCGGTTCGTTCTTCTACGGAAGCTGCGGCGCCGAGCTGCGCACCAGCTTCGAGCAGGCCCGCCGCCTGCCGATCGACCGTTACCGGTCGGTGCAGCTGAGTGACGAGCCGACGGTCGAGGAGGTGCGCAGGCTGTTCGACGGCGTCGAGCTGCCCCTGCCCAAGTCGTTCACCGACCGGGACGTGGTCGACGTCACCCGCAAGGCCCTGCGCGCCAAGGACCCGTACGCGCCGTGAGCCGCCGGCCATGAGATATCGGGAGGTGCTCGGCGTGCTGACGGGCGGGAACGCCCGCGAGTGGGCGCTCGGCGTGCTCACCGAGATCGCGGCGGGCGGCACCCCGGTCCTCGGCGTGCGGCATCCGCTCGGGTTCCTCTGCCTGCCCGTGGAACGCGACGGCGGCATCGGGGTGTGCGTGCACATCTGGACCTCCGCCGCGCGGCCCGCGCGCAGCACCACCTCGCAGATCCACTGCCACAGCTGGGACCTGATCAGCCACGTCCTGTACGGCCAGGTGCGCAACGTCCACGCCGCGCTGACCGACACGGCCGAGTCCCCCACCCACCGCGTGTTCGAGGTGGTCAGCACCCCTGAGGGCGACGTCCTGCGGCCCACCGGCAGGACGGTCAGGTACGCCCCCGGGCGCGCCGATCTCTTCGGCGCGGGAGACACCTACACGCTCGTCGCGGGCGCCTTCCACAGCAGCGTCATCCCCGAGGACGGCGAGGCCGCCACGGTGGCCCTCGGCCGTGTCAGGCCGGAACGGGGCGACCTGTCGCTCGGCCCGCTCGCCACGCCCCTCCACCACGTCAGGCGGGAACGCCTCGACGCCGCCGAGACCGCACGTGCCGCCGAGCTGGCCAGGAGAAGCCTGTGGACCTCGAACACGCAAGGCGGATAGCCGTGGAGGCCGCCCTGGCCGCCGGGTCGATGCTCAGGGAGAGTGTGCCGGGCGCGGCCGTCGCCCGGCCGAAGGGCGCGTCGGGCGACGTCGTGACCGACCTCGACCTGGCCGCCGAGAAGCTGATCATCGAACGTGTCCGGGCGGCGTTCCCGGCCCACCGCATCGTGGCCGAGGAGTCGGGGGTCCACGCCGGATCCGATCCCGGCCCGCCCGCGGGCCGCCCCGGGGACGACCCGGCGGGCGGAGGGTGGACCTGGCTGGTCGATCCCCTCGACGGCACCAACAACGTGGCGATCGGCCTCCCGGCGTACGTCGTGGGCCTGGCGCTGTGCGCGGGCTCCCGCCCGGTGGTGGGCGTCGTACACGAACCGGTGTCCGGCCACACCTGGTCGGCCGTACGCGACGCGGGGGCGTCCGGGCCCGCGGGGCGGCTGACCGGGCCGCCGCGGCGGGACCTCCCGCACGGCCCGGTGCTGGGCTGGACGCAGGGCCACGGGGTCTCCCGGCGCGACCGGGCGGCGCGGTCGCTGAGGATGACGATGGAGGTCCGCGCCCGGCGGGTGCTCCAGCTGTGGGCGCCGCTGTTGTGCTGGGCGATGCTCGCCCGCGGCGACATCGACGGCATGATCGGCTATCACGCCGAGGGTCTCGACCTGCCCGCCGGTGCGCTGATCGCGCGGGAGGCCGGGGTGGAGATCCGGGGGTTCGACGGCAGGCCCTTCGAGGCGTCCGCCGAGGGACCGCCCGAGGACCGCAGCTTCGTCGCCGCGCCGCCCGCCCTGGTCGGCGACCTCCTCGACCTCGTCGCCGAGGCCCGCCGCCTCGCTCCCGCCCTCCCCCCGGTCTAGATGATTGATTCCAAGCCCTCCGGCTGGGTCAGTGGTCGTATGCGATCAGTGACCGTTTGACCGTCTGACCGGTCCTGTCGTTGTGCCAGATCACGCAGGTCAGGGCCAGGATCCGGATGACCA
>NZ_JABBWW010000029.1:0-85041 GCF_014161385.1 Microbispora sp. H10670
TGGAGGGAGACGCCGTTGTTGTCGGCGACGGTCATGGAGATCTGGCCGGGGGTGGTGGTGGGGGTGATGGTGACCGAGACGTCGATGCCGGCGCCGGGGTCGTCGGCGAGGGCGGGGGAGACGCCGATGCCGGTGAGGGTGAGGCCGAGCACGGAGGCGGCGAGTATCTGGGTGGTGCGGGTCATTCGCATGGGGTGATCACTCCGAATTTATGAGGGGGCGGGGCCGGTGCGGTCAGCGGCAGTCGGCCGCGGTGTAGGCGGCATCGTAGGACGTGGTGACCTGCTTGCCGCCAATCGTCGCGGTCCCGGCCACGGTCACCTTGCCCGCGCCGATCTGCCCGGCCCGGGTGTTGAAGGACTGGTAGGCCTGCTTGCCCGGGGCCACGCCGGTCACGGTCTTGGAACCGTACGGGGTGGTCAGCGTCACCGTCGCCGGCGCGTCGCCGTCGTTGACGGCTGTGACCGCGAGGTACACCGAGGAGCCGATGCAACGGGAGGAGGCGGTGACGGTCAGCTTGACCTCCGGCGAGGACTGCTCCGCGGCGAAGGCCCAGGAGTCGATCTCGAAGAGGTCCGCGCCCTCGGGCCCGGCGTAGGTGAAGTACACGTCGTGCACGCCCTTGACACCGTCGAGCTTGGCGGAGAGCCTCGTCCACTCGCCGAGCGGAGCGTCGACGGGGATGGTCGCCACCACGGGCGAGTTGCGGCCGTCGAGACGGACCTCGATCCTGCCGCCCGCGGCGAGCGGCCGCACCTTCGCGGTGACGCCGGTGGCGCCGGCCGTGCCGAAGTCGACCTTGGCGAGCGACGTCCAGTCGCCGTTGTCGACGTCGTACACCGCGAGGTTCGGCGCCTGCGCGCCGAACTCCTCCGACCCGCCGTCGATCTTCTTGGTCGCGATGCCCTGCTGCCACGCGATCGTCTCGGCCTCGACGACCCGGTACGGATCGAGGTTGCGGATCTGCTCGACGCCCTTGTAGTCGCCCCTCACCTCCTTGATCGTGCCGTCGGCGTTGAAGTCGAGCTTGGCGAGGTGCGGGCTGCGGAAGCCCTGGGTGGCGCCGCCCGTGATGCGGCTGTTGAGCGTCTGGGCGTGGTAGGTGAAGTAGTACTGGCCGTTGAGCTGGAACACCGACTGGTGGTTGTTGCCACCGGCGCCGAAGTAGGTGCCGGGGTTCTTGAAGATGATCCCCTTGTACGTCTCGGGGGTCCAGGGGCCCATCGGGCTGTCGGCCATGAGATAGGCGATGGCCCCGGTCGGCGGGCCGTTGGGGTCGACCGTGCCGCCGAACCCGAAGTTCGACGAGTACGAGTAGTAGTACTTGCCGTCGCGCTTGAACAGGTGGCCGGCCTCGAACACGAGCGGCGCGTCGATGACCTCCGCGGAGCCCTTCGTGCTGATCATGTCGTCGCCGAGCTTGATCACACGCGTGGACTTCGGGTGGTTGGTGTTCTCGGCGCTGCGCGTCCCGTCGTCGCCGCCACCGCCGAAGACGAGGTAGCCCTGGCCGTCGTCGTCGATGAAGACGCCGGGGTCGAACAGCCAGTTGATGCCGTTGGACGCGCCCGGCGTCGCGCTCGTGATGAGCAGGTTGCCACGCTCGTCGTGCCAGGGACCCACCGGCGAGTCGCCGACGATGACGCCGGAGCCGCCGCCGTTGTTGGCGAAGTAGAGGAAGAACTTCTCCTTGCCGCCGACGACCTTGCTCTCCATGGCCGGGGCCCACGAGTTGTTCGCGTAGCGGGCGACCCCGTTCGGGCCGGCGACGGGGATCTCGCCGTGGTCGACCCAGTTCATGAGGTCGTCGGACGAGATGACCGTGATCGTGTTGATGCTGGCGTAGGTGTTCGTCGAAGAGACCCCGGTGGGGCCGGGCTTGTACTCCTGCGTGTCGTTGGTCATGTAGATGTACACGCGGCCGTCGTGGACGAAGGCGTTGCCGTCCGCCCCGAACTTGTGCGAGATGAGCGGGTTGCCCTCGCCCGGGTTCTTGCCGAGCGCCTCGATGGTCGTCGAGGGGGTGAACTCCGAGACCGACACGTCGTCGACCTTGAAGTCCATGAGGTGCGTGTCCGGAGCGGACGAGGGATTCGACGTCCAGGGCGTCTCGAGGAAGAGCCGCGCGGTCGTGACGCTCTGCCCCGCCGGGATCGTGAACGTACCCTGGATGAGCCCCCACTGCCCGCGGGCCACGGTCACCGTGCCGACGTTCGTGTACGTCGAGCCGCCGTAGTGCATGGTGGCGAAGAACTGCTTGGTCGCCGGGCTGTTGGGGTTCTCGTACTTCACCCGGGCCGTGATCGCGTACGTCTTCCCGGCCTGCACCTTGCCGGACAGGTCCTGCATCGGGCCGGACCCGGTCGTCTTCCGGTTCGTGACGAGCACGGCGCTCGAACCGGCGTAGGCGTCCGTCGTGGGCGACAGCGTGGCGCCGTCCGTCGAGTTCCCGTTGTTGACGAACCAGCTGCTGAGGCCGTCCTCGAACCCGCCGTTCACGATGATGTTCTGGCCTGCGGCCTGCACCGGCCCTGTCGTCGCGGCGACCGCCGTCGCCAGCAGGGCGCCGGTCACGGCCGCGGCGGCGACCCGTCGCAGGGCCGACTTTCTGACGCGCTTCAACACGAATATTCTCCTTGACCTCGGACTTTGCGGGGAGATGTGGGGTCAGCGGCAGTCGGCCGCGGGGTAGGCGGCGTCGTAGGACGTGGTGACCTGCCTGCCGCCGATCGTCGCGGTCCCGGCCACGGTCGCCTTGCCGGCGCCGATCTGCCCGGCCCGGGTGTTGAAGGACTGGTAGGCCTGCTTGCCCGGGGCCACGCCGGTCACGGTCTTGGAGCCGTACGGGGTGGTCAGCGTCACCGTCGCCGGCACATCGGAGTCGTTGACGGCCGTGACCGCCAGGTACACCGAGGAGCCGATGCAGCGGGAGGCGGCGGTGACGGTCAGCTTGACCTCCGGCGAGGCGGCCTTGAGCGTGCCGAGCCGGGCGAGCTGGTAGCTGAGCGCCCGCTCGGGCGCGTCGATCTGGTTCTGGGTGCCGAACTGCCCGGCCCGCGCCGCCTTGGCGTCGGCGAGCGCGGCCTGCGTCGCGGACCAGGCGTCCGCGGGGTAGTCGCGCTTGTCGAGCGTCTCCGCGTACGCGACGGCCGCGTCGAGGGCGCTCGTGTCGAGCGGCTTGTTCTGCGCGGTCAGCGTGTCGCTGAGCTTGTAGTAGTCGAAGTCGACGTGGCCGCCGGTCTCCTTCGTCGCGTAGTCGAACAGGCCGACCCGGTGCCCCATGAAGTGCGAGAGGCTGCCGTCCAGCGCCTGCGGGCCGACGCGGCCGCCCAGCTGGGTCCACTTCAGCCCGTCCAGGCTGTAGTAGAACGTCGTCCACAGCTGTCCGGCCGGTGAGGCGAAGTCGAGGTCCGCCTTCACGTACACCTGGCTCGCGTCTCCGAGCGGAACCGTCGTGCCCGGCACGAAGTTCTCGATCGCCGCCTGGTCGATGTCGACCGCGAACGGCTGCCCCCGGTTGACGACGCCGAGCGTGTTCTGGCCGTCGGCGCGCTTGACCGCGATGTAGGAGAACCCGCGGTTGTAGGCGGCCAGGCCCGCGACGTCGCCGTTCTTCATGGCGGAGACGTCCATCCTGGTCTCGACGGACTGCCGGGGCCCGAACGTCCGCTGCGAGAGCGTGTTCCGCGCCTCCTCGAACCAGGTCAGCTCGTCCCGGTTGGAGAGCTTGGTGTAGACGTACTTGCCGGTGACCACCTTGCCGGTCGTCAGCCGCAGCCATCCGTCGCGATCGGTGAGCGACCAGTACCGGTTGTCGGGGGCGTGGTTCCACTCCCACACCGGGGCCAGGCGCGACCCGTTGGGGGTGATCTCCTCCTTGGCGGGGTACTCGGTCGTCACCGGCTGCCCGACGACGGAGACGTCGTCGATCAGGTACTCCACGCTCGACGACGCCGGCTGCGGGTTGCCCCACGGCGTCTCCACCGCGAACTTGAAGTTGTCCACGTTCGCCGTCGTGGGAACGGTGTACTGGCCCGTCACCGTCGTCCACTGGCCCATCGGAACGTTCCCGGACGCCATCGTCTGGACGCCGGCGCCCCAGTCGGCCACCAGGTTGAACCGGATGCTGCTCGGCCCCGACGTGTACCTGACCTTCGCCGACACGGTGTAGGTCACACCGCGCTGCACCTTCCCGTTCAGGTACTGGTTCGGACCGGAACCGTTGAGCGTGCGGTTGCTCACCTTCAGCGCCGCCGAGCCCGCCGCCGGGCCGGTCGTGTCGCGGCTGATCGTCGCGCCGTACTGCGTGCCCCACGGCGAGACCGCGTCGGACTCGAACCCGGGGTTCTGCAGCAGCTCGACGCCGATGAGCGAGGGGTCGTACGCCGGCGGCTGCGGGATCGTCCAGTCCTCGTCCATGTACGCCTTGTGCGGGGCGTCGTTGGCGAAGTCGTCGGAGGCGACGATGCTCTTCTGCTGCTCCAGCCGCTCCTCCTCCGGGCTCAGCGCGATCGGCTTGGCGAACGCGCCGCCCACCGGCACGACCCCGTTGTTCCCGAAGACCGGCCAGCCGTCCTGCCACGTCGCGGGGATGAGCGCCGGGGTGCGCCCGATCGGGAAGTTGTCGCGGAAGAACATGCCGTACCAGTCGGTGCCGCCTCCGTCACGCGAGATCGGCACGAGGCTGCCCTGGGCGAAGCCGTTGGAGTTGAGCACCCCGCGGGCCTCGTAGGTGTTCGTGCCGTCCGCCGAGGTGTAGCGCCCGAGCAGGTCCTTGGAGCGGAACATGACGACCTGGCGTCCCTGGCCGGACGGCCAGGTGATGATCACCACGTAGTAGTAGCCGTTGATGTGGAAGACCTGGGCACCCTCGAACAGGCCGCCGATGAACGGCTTGCCGGCGTAGTCGCTCGCCGCGAAGATGCTCGGGAAGTCCTTGTCAATGCCCGACATGTCGGACTTGAGGCGCACGGCACTCGTGCTGCCGGAGCCGTAGAAGATGTACGCCGTGCCGTCGTCGTCGAAGAACAGCGAGGGGTCGTGCAGCCCGCGGCCGAGGGGCGTGCGCTTCCACTTCCCGTTCTCGACGTCGTCGGTGCTGTAGAGGTAGGCGCCGCCGAGGTTGTTGGTGTTGAAGACGGCGTAGAACCTGCCGTCGTGGTAGCGGAGGGACGACGCCCACTGGCCCTGGCCGTACGAGTTCTGCCCGTTGCGCAGCGAGAACGCGTCGCCGATGTCGGCCCGGTCGAACACGTAGTTGACGATCTCCCAGTTCACCAGATCGTACGACTTCATGATCGGCGCACCCGGGCTCAGGTGCATCGTGGTGCTGATCATGTAGTAGACGTCCCGGTGCTCCTTGTTCTCGGCGGCCGGGACGCGCTCCACGCTGATGTCCGGCACGTCGGCGTTGGTGATCGGCACGGTGTAGGTGCCGTCGCCCTTGTCGGTCGAGGTGTACGACGGCTTGGGCGACCACGCGTTGTCGGCGGCGGCCACGCCACCCGTGGACACGAGACCGGCGCAGAGGAGCGCGCCGGCCGTCGCGATCGCGGTCCTGCGCGGTGAAGAGCGGGGGGATACGGACATGGGGGGTCTCCAGTCATGGATATGACGCGCCCGTTAATATTGTTTGCGCTAACATGTCCTGTCAAGGCTCCCCGACGTCCACTTTGTCGGTAATGTTCGCGCTCACATCATGGTCAGGCCCCCGGGTGCGCGCGGAGTGCGTCCAGAAGCCACGCGAAGTCGTCCGCGTGGGACGGCTTGGGCTCCCGGCCGTTGATCACCGCCATCAGGCGCCGGTACCGATCGGCCTCGGCGTACAGGCCGGCCTCGATCCGCTCCCGTACGGCCGCCCGGCCGGCGGCGTCCATGTCGCCGAGCAGGCGGGTGACGACCTCGGCGGCCTCCGGTGAATCGGGGCTCACGCCGTCCTCCCGGGCCTGCCCCGCGAGCCAGACGACCTTCTTGGCGAACCAGGCGAAGGCCCCCGGCTCCTGTCCGGCCCGCCCTCGGCTGTTGTGTTCCACCATGTCGCGCATGCGCCGCCGGAAGTCCGGGTCGCGTACGAGCCCGGCCAGTTCCGCCCAGGCGTCCACCTGTTCGGGCGTGGGGTCGTCGGGGAGGTCGACCCGGGTGTGCCCCATCCGGTTCCTGAGCTCCGGATCGGCGTCCAGGCCACCGAAGACCTCGTCCACGAAGTCCTCGACGATTCGCCGCCGCTCCTCCGCGGACAGCCGTGCCATGTCGTTCAACAGTTTCATCTCCTCCGTGTTCGTCTCTTCCGTGCCGGACCGTCGTCTCGCGACGGTGCTGAGCACCGCGCGCCGGATCCGCAGGGTGCGGATCTGCGCGTCCAGTGCGTCCACATGGACGGCGGCGACATCCGCCAGGGTGACCTTCCGCTCCAGCACCCGCCGAATGTCGTCGAGGCCGAGGCCGAGGTCCCGCAGGGTCCGGACGAGCTCCAGCCGTGCCACGGCGCCGGCGTCGTAGAGCCGGTAGCCTCCCTCGCTCCGTCCCGCCGGTGGCAGCACTCCCACGTCCGACCAGTAGCGGATCGTCCGCGCCGGCATCCCGGTGCGGCGGGAGAGCCGTCCGACGGTGAACAGTCCCTCATCGTCCATGGCGACGAGTGTCACCCTGACAGCGGCTGGAAACTCAAGCCGTCCGTCTCTCGGGTTCGCCGTGGACCGGCACTAGGGTTGTGCACGGGAGGTCGGATGAGCGCAGGCTTGGTGGACGGTCCCGGCGACGAGGGCCGTCCCAGGCTCGACACGAGCGTGCCGCACGCGGCACGCGTCTGGAACTACTTCCTCGGGGGCAAGGACCACTTCCCGGCGGACCGGGAACTCGGCGACCAGCTCATGCAGGCGTATCCCGGCATCGTGGACATCGCCCGGCAGTCGCGGAGCTTCCTCGGCCGGGCCGTGCGGTATCTCGCGGGCGAGGTGGGCGTCCGGCAGTTCCTCGACATCGGCACCGGCCTGCCGACCGCCGCCAACACCCACGAGGTCGCCCAGCGGGTGGCGCCGGAGTCGCGGATCGTGTACGTCGACAACGACCCGCTGGTGCTGGTGCACGCCCACGCCCTGCTGACCAGCACTCCGCCCGGGATGACCGCCTACATCGAGGCCGACGTGCGCGACCCCGGCACGATCCTGGAGGCGGCGGCGAAGACGCTCGACCTGGCCGAGCCGGTGGGGCTCATGCTGCTCGGGGTCATGGGTCAGGTCCTCGACGACGAGGAGGCGTACGGGCTCGTGCGCTATCTGATGGACGCCCTCCCGTCCGGCAGCCACCTCGTGTTCGAGGACGGCACGAAGGTCGTCGCGCCCGAGGCGGCGGACGAGGCCGAGCGCATCCGCGCCGAGGCGGGCGACCCCTATCGTCTGCGCACGCCCGAGCAGATCACCCGTTTCTTCGACGGTCTCACGCTGCTGGAGCCGGGGGTGGTGTCGGTGTCCCGATGGCGGCCCGGGCCCAGCCAGTTCGGCGAGGCGCCGGAGGTCGACGCGATGTGCGGGGTCGGCCGCAAGCCCTGACCCGTGGACCCCGGCCCGCCACTGCGTGACATCGGCTGCTTCGCCCTCGTCGCCCGGCATCTCAGCTTCTCCCGCGCCGCCGCCGAGATGGGCGTCTCCCAGCCCGCCGCGAGTCAGGCCGTCGGGCGGCTTGAGCGTGTGCTCGGGGTCCGCCTGTTCGAGCGGACCAGCCGCGAGGTGCGGCTGACCCCCGCCGGGAAGACGCTGCTGCCGTACGCCGAGACGCTGCTGGAGTCCGCGGCGGCCTTCTCGGCCGAGGCGCGGCGGCTGGCCGCACCGGCGGGCGCCGGCGTCCGGCTGGCCTATCCCCCGCTGGTGGGTGGTCTCGCGGCGCGGGTGGCCCTCCGGATGGCCCGCCGCGATCCCCCGGCCGAGGTGGAACTGCGTCCCGCCGGGCGCGCCGCCTCCCTCGCGGCCGTAACCGCCGGGGAGGTGACCGCCGCGATCCTGGCGAGCCCCTTCCCCCGAGACCTGACCACGGCCGCCCGGTTCCACGTGCCCGTGAGCCACCTGGCCGTGCCCGCCGGGGACCCGCTCGCGGCCCTGCCCCGGCTGCAGCCCGAACGGCTCGCCCGGCACCGGGTGCTCGTGCCGCGTGAACGCCCTCCCGGCGGCATGTGGGCACGGCTCGCCGCTCGCGTCGGACCCCACCGGCAGCACGTGGTGGCCGGCGAGATCGACGACTTCGCCGCCGCGCTCGACCTGGTCGCGGCGGGCGTCGGCCTGCTGCCGACTCCCTCTCTGCTCGTCGCGTCCGTCCGCAGGGACGACGTCGCCTTCGTGCCGCTCGACGCCGGCGACCTACGGCTGACGTACGCCCTCGCGTGGCAGGGCGAACGAGTGTCGGCGGGCCTGATGGCACTGGTGCAGACCGTGCAGGAGTGTCTCTGGACGCGATAGCGCGCGGTCCTTTCGGAAAGTTTCAGGCGGCCTGAATAGCCCTTGCGGCGAAAGACTCGGGGTCGGCCGGAGCACTACCAGGCATTATCCGTCGCGGCGCCGCGGCGACCCCCCCTAAGAATTACTTGAACACTTGACTAAAGACTGGCTTGAGAGCAATCTGAGACCAGCGCGACCCGCTGTCCGTTCGGCGCCGAACAGCGACATCGGGCGCGTCGCGGTCCATGGACGCATGAGCGACACCACCAGCGACGCTGCTGGTATTTCAGGGTTGACCTGCTATTTCGGGGTTTTACCCCTACCCGCGCGCGGCTTCCCACAGCCGGGCGTTGAATCCGCCGACAATGCGAAGCTCGGGACGCCGGAGATTCTGCACGGTTTACACAGTCCTGACTGAAAACATTCGGCGGCCGGTTCTCCTCATTCCTCCAAGAAGGTGATCACGTGAAAATCGGTCAGATCAGCGGGCCGGTGCTCTCGCTCTTCCGGGTCGTGACAGGTTTGCTGTTCGTCTGCCACGGCGCGTCTTCGATCTTCGGGGTCCTGGGCGGCAGCCGGGGAACCGGCCAGGTCCTGCCGTTCGGCTCGTGGCCGGGCTGGTGGGCGGCGGCCATCCAGCTGGTTTTCGGCTCACTCGTCCTCATCGGGCTGTTCACGCGCGTCAGCGCGCTGCTCTGCTCCGGCTCGATGGCGTACGCCTACTTCGTCGTCCACGCGCCGCAGAACCTGTTCCCGATCCGCAACGGCGGCGAGGCCGCGGCCATGTTCTGCTGGTCGTTCTTCCTCATCGCCGTCTTCGGCCCCGGCTCCTGGGCGCTGGACACGCTGATCCAGAAGGTGCGGCACAACGAGGTCGAGGGCTACACCCCTGCCACAGTCCAGGCATGACAGTTCTGGTGTGACAGTCCAGGCATGACCGCCTCGCGGCCGGGCGCTACGCGCGTCCGGCCGCGAGGTAGGCGGGCCAGCTGCCCAGCCCGGTGATGTCCCTGGCCGACCCCACCGCGTACGACTCGCACAGGAAGCCCTGGACCCGGCGGCCGTCGGAGAGCTCCACCGTGCCGAGGCCCAGCGGACTGGGGACGGTCACGAGCAGCTCCCCCAGTGCGGCCGGTGTGATCTCGTGCAACTCGACCTCGACGGAGGAGCCGCCCTCCTCCCTGACCAGGCCGGGCCTGTCGCCGAGGTCGTAGAGCCGGTAGCAGGGGGCCGTCCGGGCGACGGCGGCGAACCTCGCGCCGAGCGCCACCAGGTGCGGGTGCAGCGGCTGGCCCACCCGGTGGGCTCCGACCACCGCCAGCGGGACGGTCCGGGGCGCCGGGTCCGCCTCGTCCTTCTCGGCCTTCTCGTCCTTCTCGGCCTTCTCGGCCTTCTCACCCAGGAAGCCCGCGCCCAGGGCGGCCAGGAAGTCGTCGGACCCCGCCGGAGCCAGGAAGGTCACGCCGTGTGGCCGGCCCGCCGGGGTGAGCCCGGCGGGCACGGCGACCGCGGCGAGGTCCAGCAGGTTCGCGAACGTGGTGTAGTGGCCGAGGATCGTGTTGCGGCCGATGGGGTCTTCGGCCATCTCCGCCAGCGTGAACGTCGTGGGTACGGTCGGCACGGCCAGCGCGTCGATCCGGGTCCACACGGGCGCCGTGACGGACCGCAGCTCCCGCAGGCGGTGCAGCCCTCCGAACACCTCGGCCCCGCTGATCGCGCCGCCGCTCTCCAGCACCCGCCGGGTCACCGGGTGCAGGTCGCGCGCGTGCCGGGCGGCGAAGTCGCCCACGCCCGCGAGCCGCTCGGCCACCCACGGCCCTTCGTAGAGCAGTCTCCCCGCCGCGAGGAACGGCGTCAGGTCGACCGGCACGATCTCGTGGCCCAGGCCCGCCAGCCGCTCGGTCACCGCCGTGAACGCCTCCGCCGCGGCGCCGTCCCCGAAGAACTCCGGCGTACGCGGAACGCCGATCCGGGCGGACGGGCCGCCGCCGGGCTTCCGGGGTGACGGCGTGCGCGACCACGGGTCGCCGGGGTGCGGCCCGGCGATCACCCGCAGGACCGCCGTCGCGTCCGCGACCGTGCGCGCGAACACGCTGGGGCAGTCGAGCGACCTGCAGGCGGGCACGACGCCGAGGGTGGGCACCAGGCCGCGGGACGGCTTGAGCCCCACCGTCCCGGTGAGCGCGGCCGGCACGCGGCCCGACCCCGCCGTGTCGGTGCCGATCGCGAACGGCACGAGCCCCGCCGCCACCGCCACGGCCGACCCGGACGACGAGCCGCCCGAGATGAGCCCCGGCACCAGCGGCGACTCGCACGCGCCGTAGGGCGTGCGCGTCCCGGACAGGCCGGTGGCGAACTGGTCGAGGTTCGTCTTGCCGACGAGCAGCGCCCCCGCCGCCACCAGGCGGTCCACGAGCGGGGCGCTGCGCGCGGGCCGGTAGGCGAAGGCCGGGCAGGCCGCCGTCGTCGGCAACCCGGCCACGTCGACGTTGTCCTTGACGGCGAACGGCACGCCGTACAGCGGGAGCGCGGGGTCGAGCCCGTCCAGGTCGCGCAGCACGTCGGCCTCCCGGCGGAGGCTGATCCAGACGCCGTCGTCCCCGCGTTCGCGGATCCTCCGGTACGTGCCCGCGACGACCTCGGCGGGGGTCACAGAGCCGCCGTCGGCGAAACGAGGAGCGCGGCGAGGAGCGCGGCGGACGGGGCGACCGCGCCGAAGACGCCGCCCTGCATGGTGACCATCTTCAGGGCCGCCTCGTAGTTGCCCTTGTCGGTCGCGCCCGTGCAGTCGGAGAGGAGCAGGCACTCGTATCCCCGGTCGTTGGCCTCGCGCATGGTCGTGTGCACGCAGACGTCGGTGGTGATCCCGGTCAGCACGAGATGGGTGATCCCGCGCGTCCGCAGCAGCAGGTCGAGGTCGGTGGCGTAGAACGCGCCCTTCCCCGGCTTGTCCACCACGAGTTCGCCCTCGACGGGCGCGACCTCGGGGACGATCTCCCAGCCGGGCTCGCCGCGCACGAGGATCCGCCCGCAGGGTCCCGCCGTACCGATCCCCGCGCCGATCCGCCGCGACCGCCACAGCTTGTTGGGCGGGCAGTCGGCGAGGTCGGGCCGGTGTCCCTCGCGGGTGTGCACGACCAGGAGGCCGCGTTCGCGGCAGGCGGCGAGCACCCGCGCGGTGGGCTCCAGGCCGGCCCGGGTGAGCGACAGGTCGTAGCCCATCATGTCCACGTAGCCGCCCGGCCCGCAGAAGTCGACCTGCCAGTCGACGCAGATCAGGGCGGTGGTCGCGGGATCGAGCCCACCGTCGTACGGCCAGGCGTACGGCTCCGCCTCGACAACCGGAAAAATCATGACAGCTCCCTGATGAGGGCGGCGCTCGATCCGACCGCGCCGAAGATCCCGCCGGACATTTCGATCATGGAGAGGGCGGCCCCGGCCAGCGTGGGGTCGGCGGCGGCGCAGGCGTCCGCCACCAGCAGGCACTCGTACCCCCGGTCGTTTGCCGACCGCATCGTCGAGTGGACGCCGAGTTCCAGGCAGCAGCCGGTGAGCGCCAGCAGGTCGCGCCCGGCGGCCCTGAGCAGGTCGTCGAGGCCGCTGCCGTGGAACCCGTCCCACCCCGCCGCCGTGACGTCGCAGTCCGGAGCCTTACCCGGAGCCCTACTCGACGGTGCCACCGGAGGCCCGGCGGGGCGCAGCGGCGGACGGACCCCGACCCGGACCACCAGGCCGCCCGCACCGCGCACCGTTTCCTCCAGGCCGGCTGTCCCCCCAGCCATCCCCCCTCTGGCACTGCGATCCGGGCAGGCCACGGCGAGCAGGGCGAGCCGGGACGGGTCCAGACGCCCGTGCCAGGGCCAGGGATACGGAGTGGTGGTCATGACTGAGGACCTCACGACTTCGGCAGGCTTCCGACGACGCCCTCGACGAAGTAGTCGATCTTCTCGATGGTCTCGTAGTCGGGCACGGTGCCCTCCGGGACGCGGACCTTGCCCTCCTGGTCACGCACCGGCCCGGCGAAGGGCGAGGAGTTCCTGAGCCTCTCCTTCGCGGCGTCGACCAGCTTCTTCGTCTCCTCGTCCACGCCCGGCCCGTACGGCGACTGCACGAAGGGGTTGTCGCCGGTCCTGTAGCCGACCCGGAAGTTCGCGTTGTACTTCGAGCCGGTGAACGTGCCGGCCAGGGCCGTGCGGACGATGTCGGAGTAGAGCGGTCCCCAGTTCCACTGTGACCCGGTCAGCCAGCCCTTCGGGGCGATGCCGGAGGCGTCGGCGTGGTAGCCGACGGTCATCGCGCCGGCCGCCTCCGTCGCCTTGATGACGGTCGCGGTGCAGTCCTGGTGCTGGGTGATCACATCGACGCCCTGCTTGAGGAGGTTCGCCGCCGCCTCGGCCTGCTTCGCCGGGTCGCACCAGCTCGACGTGCTCACCGCGTACGTCTTCACGGTGGGGTTCACCGAGCGGGCGCCTAGTTCGAAGGCGTCGATGTTGTCGATGGTCTGGCTGATCGGGAACGCGTAGACGTATCCGAGTTTGCCGGTCTTCGTCGCCTTGCCCGCCGCGATGCCCGCGAGGTACACGGGCTCGTACACGGTGCCGAAGAACGTGCCCGCGTTCGGCGGGGTGGTCCCGGTGATGAGGTTGCCCTGCTGGACGACCACGACGTCGGGGTGCTCGGCGGCGACCTTGAGCGCGGCGTCCAGGTGTCCGTACGACGTGGCGAAGATGATCCGGGCGCCCTTGGCGATCATGCTGTTCATGACGCGGGCGGCGTTGTCGTCCTCGGGCACGTTCTCCGCGGTGATCACCTTCAGCTGCGGGAACACCTTGGCCACCTCCTGACTGCCCTGGTAGGCGGCCTGGTTGTAGCCGTAGTCGTCCTTCGGGCCGACGAAGACGAACCCGACGGCGGGCGAGTCCTTGCCGGGCGCGGCGCCGCCCGGGGCGGCGGGCGCGGCGGTCCCTGCGGTGTTGGCGGAGCAGGCGGTCGTGAGGGTGGAGAGGACGGCGAGGGCGGTGAGGGCCGCCCCGGCGATGATCGTGCGCATGGGGTCTCCCGGCTAGCGAGCGAAGACGCGGCGGAGTTCCTCGGGGGCGGCGCGCAGCGTGCGCCTGCCGAGGATCGCGAGGATGACGAGGGTGATGACGAAGGGCAGGGCGTCGAGGGCGAACTGGTTGAGCGCCTGCCCGCGGGCCTGCAGCGCCGGTGCCACGGCGAGCGCGGCGCCGAACAGGTACGACCCGGCCATCACCCACAGGGGACGCCAGGCGGCGAAGATGACGAGCGCGACCGCGATGAAGCCCCGGCCCGCCGTCATGCCCTCGAACCAGGCGTGGGCGTACGCCGTGGAGAGCTGGGCCCCGCCGAGCCCGGCCAGCCCGGCGCCGGCCACCACGGCGGCGGCGCGGACCAGGGCGGGCGAGTGCCCGTGCGCGTGCAGCACGTCGGCGCGCTCCCCGGCCGTGCGGACCAGCAGGCCGGTCCTGGTGCGGCCGAGGAGGAACCACAGCAGGGGCGCGACGGCGAACGACAGGTAGGTCACCGGGTCGTGCCGGAACAGGATCTCCCCCACAATCGGGAGATCGCCGAGCACCGGCACCGGCACCGGGTCGAACCCGGGGGCGGGGCTGCCGACGTACGCCGCGCCGAACAGCGAGGTGAGGCCGAGCCCGAGGAACATGAGCGTGAGGCCGGTGGCGAACTGGTCCGCGCCCCGCCACAGGACGGCGGCGGCGTGCACCAGCCCGAGCAGCGCGCCCGCGAGCGCCCCTGCCAGCAGGCCGAGCCAGGGGCTCCCGGTCTCCGCCGCGACGGCGTAGCCGCCGAGCGCGCCGACCAGCATGCAGCCCTCGGTGCCGAGGTTGACCACCCCGGCCCGCTCGGCCAGCGTCTCGCCGAGCGCGGCGAACATGATCGCGGTCCCGCCCCTGACCCCTCCGGCGAGCACGTCAACGACGAGCATGGCGACTCCATCCGAGTACGGCGAGCAGGACGAGGCCCATCAGGACGTTCACGGTCGCGGCCGGCAGCCCGCTGTCGAGCTGGAGGCTGTCGCCGGCCACCGTGACCGCGGCGAGCAGCAGCGCCGCCCCCACGGCCGGCAGCGGCCGGTGCCGGGCGAGCCAGGCGGCGAGGAAGGCGATGTAGCCGATGTTCGTGGTGAGCCCCGGCCTGAGCTTGAACTCGACCCCGGCCAGGTGGACGGCTCCGGCCAGCCCCGCGAACGCCCCGCCGAGCAGCATCGCCGCGAGGATCAGCCGCGCCACCGGCAGCCCGGCGCGGCGGGCCGCCTCGGGGTTGCCGCCGACGACCGACAGGTGGAAGCCGAACGACGTGCCGCGCAGCACCAGCCACACGGCGACGGCGACGAGCAGGGCGACGACGATCCCCATGTGGACGGCGGTGCCGCTGACCAGCGGCATCCGCTGGACGATCTCCAGCGGGCGGGTGGCCGGCTGCCCGGAGCCGTGCGGGTCCTTCCACGGCTCGTAGATGAGGTAGAGCATGACGTCGAGCGCCACGTAGTTGAGCAGCAGCGTGGTGACGGCCTCATTGACCCCCACCACCAGCCGCATCGCCGCCGCCACGCCCGCCCACAGGGCGCCGCCGGCCGCCCCGGCGAGCAGCATGAGCGGCAGCGCGGCCGGCCCGGGGACGGACAGGCCCACGCCCGCGCCCGCGACGGCCCCGATGAGGATCTGCCCCTCGCCGCCGACGTTGGTGAGTCCGGCCCGGGCGGGCAGCACGACCGCCATCGCGCCGAGGACCAGCGGGGTCGCCTTGATGACGATCTGCTCCAGGCTCGGCCCGGTGAACGCCTGCGCGACCATGCCGGTCAGCGCCGCGACCGGGTCGACCCCCTTGGCCAGCAGGAGGACGGCGAACAGCGCCACGGCCCCGGCGAGCGCCCCGGTCCACCGCGCCGCCGTCCTCAGTGCCGTCCTGACCGGGGAGGCGGTCCGGTCGGCTACCGCGGGCCGCGTGAGCGTGGCCGTCACGCCGCACCACCGATCGCACCGCCGAGCATGAGGCGTCCGATCTCCTGCCGGTCGGCACCGCGCGCCGCCACGACGCCCGCCAGGCGGCCGTCGTGCAGGACGGCGATGCGGTCGCTGATCGCGATGAGCTCGTCGAGGTCCTCGGAGACGACGAGCACGCCCGCGCCCGCCGCCGCCCGCTCCAGGAGCAGTTCCTGCGTACGCCGGGTGGTCGCGATGTCGAGGCCCCGGCTGGGGTAGGCGGCGACGACCAGCGCGGCGTCGTCACGGGCGAGGGCCCGGGTGAGCATGACCCGCTGGACGTTGCCGCCGGACAGCTCGGCGACCCTGCGGCGGGCCGCGGCCATGCCGAGCCCGGCGCGGCCCTCCAGGTCGCGGGAGATCTCGGCCACCCGCCGCCAGTCGACGTTCAGCCGCCGCCGCGGCCTGCGCGGCAGGCCGAGCGCGACGTGCTCGACGACCGTGAGCCCGGGGACGACGGCGTCGGCCAGCGGGTCCTCCGGCACCTCGGCGACCCGCCCGGACGGGCCGGTGAGCGCCTCGCCCGCGACCGCGACCACACCCGTCGCGGCCGGGCGCAGGCCGCAGGCGACCTCGCACAGCTCCCGCTGGCCGCTGCCCGCCACGCCCGCGACCCCGACGACCTCGCCGGGGAACACGTCGAGCGTGACGTCGCGCAGCCGGAGCACCCCGTTGTCGCCGTACGCGCCGACTCCCGTGAGGGAGAGCGCGGCCGTACGGCCGGGCGGCGGCGCGGGGCGGTCGGCGGGCAGCGGCGGCACCGCCCGGCCCACCATCGCCTCCACCAGCTCGGCGTCGTCGTACGCCGCGGGGTCCGCCCCGCCGGTGATCACCCGGCCGCCGCGCAGCACGGTGACCCGGTCGGCGACGGCCCTGACCTCACCCAGCTTGTGGGTGACGATGACGACGCCGTACCCGAGGCCGCGCAGCCGCCGGACGACCTGGAAGAGGGCGGAGACCTCCTGGGGGGCCAGCACGCTGGTCGGCTCGTCCAGGATGATCACCCGGCTGCCCGTGAGGAGGACCTTCAGGATCTCGGCGCGCTGGCGCTCGCCGATCGAAAGATGGGCGACCTTCGCGTGCGGATCCACGGCGAGGCCGTACTCCTCGGCGGCGGCCGCGATGCGCCGCGCGAGCGCGGCGGGCCTGAGCCTGCCGGGCATCGCGAGCGCGACGTTCTCCGTCACGGTCAGCGCGGGGACCAGCCGCAGGTCCTGGAAGACCATGCCGATCCCGAGGGACCGGGCGGCGGCCGGGCTGCCGACCCGCACGGGCGTGCCGTCCACCACCAGGTCGCCCGCGTCGGGCCGGTGCACGCCGTAGATGAGCTTGAGAAGGGTGCTCTTGCCCGCGCCGTTCTCCCCGACGAGGGCGTGCACCTCGCCGGGCCGTACGTCGAAGTCGACCCCGTCGTTGGCGACGACGTCGCCGAACGCCCGGGTCAGGCCGCGAGCCGCGAGCAGGGGATGGTCAGTGGGAGCCTCGGTCAACGTCATGGCGCCTGCCTCGGTTGAGGGCCATCTGGGTGATCGCGCGAGCGGCCCTGCGCTCGACGACGTCCATCGACTCCCCGACGTGCCGGCGCATCGCGGTCAGGGCGTCCTCGAGACGCCCGGCGAGGACCTCCTCGACGATCTCCAGGTGCTGCAGGATCGTGAGGGTGATGCGGTCGGCGGTCAGGAAGTCGTACATGCGCACCGCTCTGATCCGCGCGTTGACGGACGCGAGGGTGCTCGTGAGCGCCGCGTTCCCCGAGGCGCGGCTCATCGTGACGTGGAAGTCCTCGTCCATCACCACGAACTGCGGGTCGGGCTCCGGCTGGTCGTCCCGCAGCGCGCGCCACTGGTCGCGCAGGGGTTCCAGCACCGCCGGGTCGTGCCCGCGTACGGCCGGCTCCAGCGCGCGGCTGATCCCGCGCAGTTCCAGAGTCACCCGCAGCTCGTAGAGGTCTCTGAGGTCGTGCAGGTCGGGCTGGGCGACGTAGTAACCGCCGTCCTGGCCCCGCTCCACCAGGCCGTCGGCGAGGAGGCGGACCAGCGCCTCGCGTACCGGGGTCCTGGAGACCTCCAGCAGCGCGGCGATCCGCTCCTCCACCAGCCGGGACCGGATCGCGAACTCGCCGAGCATCAGCCGCCGGCGCAACTCGCCGTAGACCTGCTCCCGCCGGAGTTTCGTCCTCCCGGCCGGGCCCGTGTCCGGTGTTGTATACAGCCCTGCATCCACGACTCGGACGCTAGGTACGCGGCGTTTCTCGAAATGTCCGGCATGGTTAATTCGCGGTCGCCATGCCCTCACAGCGGCCGGGCCCGTGCTGAAAGTTTCACTCCCCCAGCTGGCTGTGACGCCCCTGACCTGTACGGACGGCGCTGCGTCCGGGGCCGCGCTTGGAGCGCGCCAGGTCCCGTACGCACGATCCGGGCGGGATCCCTTTCCGGTCGTCCCGCCCGTACGTCATCCCTGGGGGGATTTCCATGCGACTACCGCGACGGCTGCTGAGCGCGAGCACCGCGGCGGCACTGGCCGTGACAGTGTCGACCGGCGCCGTGTTGTCCGGCACCTCCGGCGGGGCTCCCGCCTCCGCCGCCACGTTCGCCTACGGCGAGGCGCTGCAGAAGTCGTTCCTGTTCTACGAGGCGCAGGAGTCGGGCCACCTGCCGTCCACGAACCGGGTGACCTGGCGGGCCGACTCGACCGTGAACGACGGGAAGTCCGCCGGAGTCGACCTGTCGGGCGGCTTCTACGACGCCGGCGACCACGTGAAGTTCGGCTTCCCGATGGCCTCCATGACCACCACCCTGGCCTGGGGCGGCGTCGACTACCGGTCGGCCTACGAGAGGTCGGGCCAGCTGCCGTACCTGCTGAACACGCTGCGGCAGTCGGGCGACTACTTCATCAACGCCCATCCCGAGCCGAACGTCCTCTACGTCCAGGTCGGCGACGGCGGCGAGGACCACTCCTACTGGGGTGCGCCCGAGACCGTCGAGGCCAAGGGCCACAAGCGGCCGGTCTACAAGATCACCGCGTCGTGCCCCGGCACCGACGTGGCGGCCGAGACCGCCGCCGCGATGGCCGCGTCGTCGATCGTCTTCCGGCCGACCGACCCGTCGTACGCCGACACGCTGCTGACGCACGCCAGGCAGCTGTTCACGTTCGCCGACACGACCAAGGGGACGAACGGCCGCGACACGGCGTACGTGAACTGCGTCAGCGCCGCGCAGGGCTTCTACAACTCCACCGGCGAGGGCGGCCAGGTCGAGGGCGCCACGAAGATGTACTGGGACGAGCTGGCCTGGGCGTCCGTCTGGCTCTACCGGGCCACGGGCACCGCGAGCTACCTCGACCGGGCCCGCGAGTTCTATCCCAAGATGGGCACCCAGGAAGACCCCGGGAGCAACGGCGTCCAGGTGCCCGTCTTCAACTTCGGCTTCGGCTGGAACGACAAGCAGTACGCCGTCTACGAGCAGATGGCCGAGCTGACCGGCGAGCAGAAGTACAAGGACGACGTCCAGCGCTACCTCGACTACTGGACCGTGGGCTACAAGGGCAAGAAGGGCACGATCACCCCCGGCGGCCTCGCGTACATCTTCTACTGGGCCTCGCTGCGCATGGCGGCCAACACCGCGTTCGTCGCCCTGAGGTACGCGGACTATCTCGGCTCGTCCAGCTCGCTCCGCGCCCGCTACCACGACTTCGGCAAGCGCCAGATCGACTACGCGCTCGGCGACAACCCGCGCCACTCCAGCTACATGATCGGGTTCGGGACCAACCCGCCGCGCAACCCTCACCACCGCGGCGCGCACGGCTCCTGGACCAACGCCGGTCCCGACGGCGAACCCACCGTGAGCAGGCACGTCCTGTACGGCGCGCTGGTCGGCGGCCCGGACGGCGCCGACGCCTACACCGACAGCCGGGGCGACTACGTCAAGAACGAGGTCGCGCTCGACTTCAACTCCGGCATCACCAGCTCGCTCGCCGTCCTCTACGGCGCGTACGGCGGGTCGCCCCTCGCGACGCTGCCGCGCGAGACGCCCGACGGCCCGGAGTTCTCCCTGGAGCCGACGATCACCCACACGACCCGGGAGACGGCGGCCAAGACCTTCGTCATCAACAAGTCGGCCTGGCCCGCGACCGTGCTGGACAAGGCGAAGTTCCGCTACTACTTCACGCTCGACGGCTCGACGACGGCGAGCCAGGTCACCGTGAGCACGTCCTACACCCAGTGCAAGCAGCCCACCGGGCCGCACCTGCTGGAGGGCCGGACGTACTACGCCGAGGTCGACTGCACCGGCACGCTCATCTTCCCGGGCGGCCAGTCGGAGTTCCGCCGCGAGGTGCAGCTCAGGATCGGCGTGGCCGACGGCGCGACCTGGGACCCGTCCAACGACTGGTCGGCGAAGGGCGCCGACCGCATGACGCTGTACGGCAACGACGGCAGGCTGCTCTGGGGCACCCCGCCGGGAACCGGACCCTCCCCGTCGGTCTCCCCGTCGGCGTCGCCCTCGGCGTCCCCGTCGGCATCGCCCTCTGCGTCGCCCTCTGCATCGCCTTCTGCGTCGCCTTCTGCGTCCCCTTCTGCGTCCCCCTCTGTGTCGCCTTCGTCCGGGGGCACGTGCAAGGTCGCGTACGCGACCAACGACTGGGGAGGCGGGTTCACCGCGACCGTCACGATCACCAACGCCGGTGCCGCGACGATCAACGGCTGGACTCTGAAGTTCGCCTTCCCCGGCAACCAGAAGATCTCCCCGCCCGGCTGGTCGGCCACCTGGACGCAGACCGGGACCGCCGTCACCGCGGCGAACCTCGACTGGAACAAGACCATCGGTGCCGGCCAGTCCGTCCAGATCGGCTTCCAGGGCACCTACACCGGCGCCAACGCCAAACCCACCGCCTTCACCCTCAACGGCACCACCTGCTCCTGAGACGAGGCATCGATGAGACTCCTGTCGCTGGGCCGGCCGGCCACTGCGCTGGCCACTGGGCTGGTCACCGCGCTGGCTGCCGTGCTGGCCGCCCCGCTCGTCCCCGGGCCGACGCGGGCCCAGGCCGCGGCGTCGTACAACTACACCGAGGCCCTGCAGAAGTCGATCTACTTCTACGAGGCGCAGCAGTCGGGTAGGAAGCCCGCCTGGAGCCGGGTGGAGTGGCGCGGCGACCGCACGCTGAACGACGGCAAGCCGGCCGGGGTGGACCTGTCCGGCGGCTGGTACGACGCGGGCGACCACGTCAAGTTCGGCTTCCCGATGGCGTTCACCACCACGATGCTGGCCTGGGGGCTGGTCGAGAACCGGTCCGGCTACGGGACCCAGCTCACGCCGATGCTGAACAACCTCAAATGGGCCACCGACTACCTGATCGCCGCCCACCCCGAGCCGGAGACGTTGTACGTCCAGGTGGGCGACGGCAGCGTGGACCACGCGTACTGGGGTCCGCCCGAGGTGATCGACATCAAGGGCATGTCGCGGCCGGTCTACAAGATCACCCCGACGTGCAAGGGCACCGACGTCGTCGCCGAGACGGCCGCGGCCATGGCGGCCTCCTCGATGGCCTTCCGCCAGAGCGACCCGTCGTACGCCGACACGCTGCTGACGCACGCCAGGCAGCTGTTCACGTTCGCCGACACGACCAAGGGGACGAACGGCCAGGACACCGCGTACACGAGCTGCGTGCCGGGCATCTCCGGCTACTACAACTCGACCTGGGAGGGCGGCTCCGACCACCCCGGCGCGACCAAGATGTACTGGGACGAGCTGGCCTGGGCGGCCGTGTGGCTCTACCGGGCCACGGGCACGGGGAGCTACCTGGACAAGGCCCGCGAGTTCTACCCGAAGATGGGCAGCGAGCCCGACGCGGGCCAGGGCGCGGGCGGGACCACGGTGCCCGCCTACACCTTCGGCCTGGGGTGGAACGACAAGGAATACGGCGTCTACGCGCTGATGGCCACGCTGACCGGCGAGCAGAAGTACATCGACGACGTCCAGCGCTACCTCGACTACTGGACCACCGGATACAAGGGCAAGAAGGGCACGATCACCCCAGGCGGCCTGGCGTACGTCTTCAACTGGGCCTCCCTGCGCATGGCGCTGAACACCGCGTGGGTGGCCCTCGTCTACGCCGACCACCTCGGCACCGGCGACCCGCTCTACGCCCGCTACCACGACTTCGCCAAGCGGCAGGTCGACTACGCACTCGGCGACAATCCCCGCCACTCCAGCTACATGGTCGGCTTCGGGACCAACCCGCCGACGCACGTCCACCATCGGGCGGCCAGCGGCCAGTACCTCGGATACATGAGCGACACCACCGGCCCGAACCTGCACGTCCTGTACGGCGCGCTCGCCGGAGGACCGGACGCCGCCGACGCCTACACCGACAGCCGTACGGACTATGTCCGCAACGAGGTGGCGATCGACTACAACTCCGGCATCACCAACGTGCTCGCGCGGTTCGCCAAGGAGTACGGCGGCACGCCGCTGGCGGACTTCCCCGCGCCGGAGAGGAAGTACGACGAGATCACCGCGGGTGTCGACAACGTCTACACCGGTGTGGACGGCACTTCGCTGGCCGTCACCATCACCAACACGTCGAACTGGCCTCCGCGCGTCCTCCAGTCGGGGAAGGCGCGTTACTACTTCACGCTCGACGGCTCCACCTCGGCCTCGCAGGTGAAGGTGACCGGCGGCGACAGCAGCGGCTGCGCCGTGACCGGGCCCGTCCTCGCCAGGGACCGCACCTACTACGCGGAGGTGGACTGCACCGGCAAGCCGATCTACCCCGGCGACGCCCAGCTCTACCGGCGCAGCACCCAGCTGCGCATCTCCGTGCCGAACGGCGCGACCTGGGACCCGGCCAACGACTGGTCGGCCTCGGCCGCCTCCCACGTGCCGGTGTACGACGGGAACACGCTGGTGTGGGGCACCCCGCCGGAGGGCACGGTGAGCCCGTCGCCGTCCCCCAGCCCCTCGCTGTCCGTCTCTCCGTCCGCCTCGCCGCCTCCGGTGGACACCACGCCGCCGAGCGCGCCCACCGGGCTGCGGGTCTGCGGCGCGGACTTCACCAACGCGGTGCCGATGTGCTGGACGGCCTCGACCGACGACACCGGGGTCACGGGCTACGACGTGTACATGAGGCAGGGCACCGGCTTCAGCAAGATCGGCTCATCGACCACCCCCCTCTACGTCGCGGAGAGGCTGGTCGCCGGCACGAGCTACACCTTCTACGTCGTGGCGCGGGACGCCGCGGGCAACTCCAGCCAGCCCTCGGCCACGCTCACCGCGACCGCGCAGCACGGCCTGTCCAGCCCCTCGCCGTCGCCCAGCCCTTCGCCGTCCCCCTCGCCCAGCCCGTCGCCGTCGCCGGGTGGCGGATGCCGGGTGACGTACGGCACGAGCGACTGGGGCGGCGGGTTCACCGCGACCGTCACGATCGCCAACACCGGCACGACCGCGGTCGACGGCTGGACGCTGAGGTTCGCCTTCCCCGGCACCCAGAAGATCAGCCCACCCGGCTGGTCGGCCACCTGGACCCAGAACGGCGCGAACGTGGCGGCCGTCAACCTCGACTGGAACAAGACCATCGCCCCCGGACAGTCCGTCCAGGTCGGCTTCAACGGCACCTACAGCGGTTCCAACCCCAAACCCACCGCCTTCACTCTCAACGGCACCACCTGCTCATGACTTCGACCCGTGGCCCGGCCGTCCCCGCCTGACGTGCCGGGCCGCCCGAACTAGAGGTGAACAGTTGCCCGTCAAAGGTCTGCACACCGCCGCTGTTCTCATGGGCGCCGGACTCATGGGCGCCGGACTCGTGGGCGCCGCCGGTCTCCCGGCCTCCGCGGCGGCCGGAGACACCACCCCGCCCAGCGCTCCGGGAGCCCTGTGGCACTGTCCGTTGCCCGCGGATCCCGGATCGGGTCTCGGCATCGGCGTGTCGCTGTGCTGGGGCGCCGCGACCGACGACGTCGGCGTCACCGCCTACGACGTCCAGGTCAAGCAGGACGGCGTCTTCACCGCCATCCGCACCACGACCGGCCCGGGGTCCATCGTCAGCGGCCTCACCCTGGGACAGTCGTACACGTTCCGGGTCGTCGCGAAGGACGCGGCGGGGAACGCGGGCCCGCCGTCCAACGAACTGACGGCCAGCGCCGGCTACCTCAGCGGCATGCCTCCCTCCAGTCCGCCGCCCAGCCCCAGCCCGATCGACCGGACCCCGCCCACCCGTCCCGAGGGCCCGGAGCCGTACGCCGCGTACGTCAACGGCGCGGCCGGCCTGACCTGGACGAAGTCCACGGACGACGTCGCGGTCACCGGCTACACCGTCTACGCCTGGATCGACGGCGCCTTCACCCCCGTGACCGCCCAGCTCTCCTCGTCCGGCGACAGGGTCGTCGGGGTCGTGTACAACCTCACTCCCGGGCGCGACTACCTGTTCTACGTCGTCGCCAAGGACGCCGCAGGCAATATCAGCGCGCCCTCCGACCTGGTCCGCCAGCGGGCCATGGTCGAGCCGCCCGTCGCCAGTCCGAGCCCGGGGACGGACACCACACCTCCCGGCACGCCGACCGGAATGGCCACCGTGACCGGGATGGACATACCCGGAGGGGTCTTCCTCGCCTGGTACACCGTCAGCGACGACAGTGGCATCCCGCCCCGCTACGACCTGTTCCGGCGGACCGACCACGGCTACGCGTACGAGGGCGAGAACGGTACTCCCCGCGACATCGTCACCGGGCTCGAAGGCGGCAAGCCGTACACCTTCCAGGTCGTGGCCCGCGACGCCGCCGGCAACCTGAGCAACCCATCGGCGCCGTACACGGCCATCGCGCAGCCTGGGGGAACGTCCTCGCCCAGCGCGTCGGCGTCTCCCAGTGCGTCGGCGTCGCCCGGTTCCGGATGCAGGGTGACATACGCCGCCACCACCTGGGACGGCGGGTTCACCACCACCGTCACGATCACCAACACCGGCACCGCCATCGTCGACGGGTGGAAGCTGGCCTTCTCCTTCCCGCTCGCCTCCCAGCGGGTCACCAACGGATGGTCGGCCGTCTGGACCCAGGCCGGCACCGCCGTCACGGCCGAGAACTACGCGTGGAACAAGACGCTCAAGCCGGGCCAGTCGCTGTACCTCGGCTTCAACGGCACCTACACCGGCGAGAACCCCAAACCGGCCTCCTTCACCCTCAACGGCACCACCTGTTCCTGACCCTCCCCGGCCCGGCGCACCCGGATGCGCCGGGCCGCCGCGGCCCTCCCGCGCCCACCCGCCCCGAGGATGTGCGGCCGTACACCGCGTACGTCAACGGCGCGGCCGACCTGACCTGGACGAAGTCCAGCGGGCGACGTGGGAGTCTCCGGCTACGACGTGTACGCCTGGATCGACGGCGGCGCGTAACGAGTGCGCTCCTGGAACCGGTGGTGCGTGCGATGATGCCGGGATGACCGATGCGCTGCCCGGCCTGGAGCCCGAACCGAGCCGGGGGTCCCCGCCTGCCGCCCCGCGCCGACGCGTCGCCGGATACGAGATCGAGGACGAGTTGCGGGCGGCCGGGGCGGTCCATGTCGCCGGGGTGGACGAGGTCGGCCGCGGCGCCTGGGCCGGGCCGGTCGTGGTCTGTGCGGCCGTCACCGCTTTCGGCCCGCCGCCCGAGTTGCCGGGGCGCGGGGAGCGCACGGTCCGGCTGACCGACTCCAAGCTGCTCGGCCAGGCGCAGCGGGAGGCGTTCGCGGAGGTCCTGCCGGGCTGGCTCACCTGTCACGCGTACGGCGAGGCCAGTGCGGAGGAGATCGACGAGGTCGGCATGACGGAGGCGCTGCGCCGGGCCGTGTGCCGGGCCCTGGAGGTCCTGCCGATGCGGCCCGACGTAGTGCTCCTCGACGGCGCGCACGACTTCCTCGGACGCCCGTGGCGGGTGCGGTGCGAGGTGAAAGCCGATCAGCGCTCGGTCTCCGTGGCCGCCGCGTCGGTGCTGGCCAAGGTCCACCGCGACCGGCTGATGGCCGAGATCGGCGAGGAGCATCCGGCCTACTGCTTCGCCGCGAACGCGGGCTATCCGTCGCCGGTCCACCAACGCGCTCTCGCCGAAAGCGGCCCGACCCCGCACCACCGGCTGTCGTGGTCCTACCTCGACGACCTGCCGCGCTGGAGGCACCTGCGCAAGCACCGTGACCCCCTCGCCGGCTCCGGTCAGACGACCCTTCTCTGACTCCCTCATGTCCTCACCCTCCGGGTGGTGCGGGGGTTGCGGTAGGTGAAGGCCCAGCGGTCGTCGCCGATCTTGCGGCGGGTGTAGCGGGCGGGATGGCGGTAGCGGTCGCGGTTGTGGAACTGGCACGCCGGCCCCAGCAGTTTGAGGTCGGTCGGCCCGCCGCTGCACCAGTCCTCGGCGTGGTCGATCTGGCACATCGTGGCCGGCAGCGGACAGCCGTCCACCCAGCAGGTCGCATACCGGGCGAAGACGGCCCGGCGCTGGGCCGGGGTGGCCAGGCGGACCTTGCGGCCCATGTCCAGCACCTGCCCACCGGCGTCCATCACGATCCGCACCAAAGTGCTGGTACGGGCCAGCCGGTGCACGCTGGAGACGGGCAGCAGATGCCCGGTCGCCAGGATCAGCCCCGGCAACCCCCGCAACCACACCCCCGGCGGCGGACTGTTCACACCCACCCCCGACCCCGCCCAGGCACCACCTCCCCGCCGGGCGCTACCTCCCGGCCACACCCGGCCTCCCGACCACGCCTCGCGTCCCACCCGGGCGTCTCCTCTCGGCCAGGCGTTGCCTCCCAGCCGGGCGCTGCCTTCCGCCAACGGCGGGGCATCGGCCCCCGCCTCCGGCGCGCCGTTGCAAGCCGCCCTCGGCATTCCACGCTTCGCCTCGCCGGTTCCGGAGGCATGCCGGTAGCCCTCCGCCGGGCAGTCACGGGCCGGGTAATCACTCCACTGCTCGTCGAGGTCGGCGGCGGAGCGCTCGCTGTCGGCGTCCATTGCGTCGGCGTCGGTGGCGTCGGCGTCGGTGGCGTCGGCGTCGGTGGCGGTGGCGTCGGTGGCGGTGGCGTCGGTAGCGGTGGCGTCGGCGCAGGTCGCGCAGGCGTCGATGCCGAAGTCCTCAGCAGTCCAGGCGTCAGGCCCGGGGCCAGGGTCATCGCTCGGGGCTGGGTCTGAGAGGTCTGAGTCTGAGGGGCCGGTGCCCGAAGGGGCGGGACCAGGGTCGGGACCAGGGCCTCGGTCGGTGTCTACCGAGTCGGTGGTGGGTTGTCCAGCTGAGGGGTCGGTACCTGAGGGACCGTCGGCAGTGGGGTCGTCTGAGGGGCCGGCTGTGGGATCGCCTGAGGGGGTGGCGCCTGCGGGGTTGTCGGCTCCGGGGTCGGTGGCTGGGGGGTCGTCGGGGAGGGATTCGGCGGTGACCAGCACCAGAAGCTCGGTCGCGATCTTGTTCTCCAGGAACGCGACGAACGCATCGGCGTTCCGCACGCTCAGCGTGCGGTCGTCGCCCTCGGCCTTGGGCCTGGCGTAGACGTCCAGCAGGTGCTGCAACCGCGCGGCCGCCTCGACCGGGAGGTAGAACTCTCCCTCCAGCCCGCCGTTCCTGCGCCGCCGCACCCGGAAGAACCGGCGGTCGAAATCGGCCTGCTCATCGCTTTCGTGGCCGTCGGGGTCCAGCACCGCCCGCAGATACCGCCCCGCCTTGGCCACCTCCGCCGCACCCGCCGAACCTGCCAACTCCAGCAGAATCCCCTCAGCAGTGGTCGCCTGCTCGTCGGTCAGCCCCGCGGTGGCGGTGCAGATCGCCTCCACGATCCCCTCTGCCAGGCTGCCCTCGGCGAACCGCTCACGCGCCCGCGACAGACGACCCAGCTCCATGCCCATCGTCACCAACCGACCGGCTCCGGGGATGGTCATCCCGCCGGTGGATCGCAGCCACAACCGGGTGGAGGCATGCCCATGGTTCCTCGCCTCCCCAGCCTGGTGGACCCGCCCCACCCGGGCGGCCAACGCCGAGGTGATCCGATCGCGGGCCGCCAGCAACTCCTCCGCCTCGGCCAGGCACACCTCCGCCGATTCGGGCACCGGCACCAGCGCCACCACCCGTGCCGCCTCACCAACCGCCGCCACCGCCACCCACGACGACGACCCACCAGCACCAGAAGTATCCCGGTCCGAGCCCGCATCGCTCCGGCCGGCGCCCTCGGCACCGCCAGACGCGCCACCGGACTCACCACCAGAAGCACCAGCGGAAGCACCACTGGAAGCGCCCCCGGCGCCATCCGGACAAGCCGAATCGGGAGAAGCACAACCAGGAGGATCGCCGTCAGGAAAAGCACCGTCGGCGGCACCGCCATCGGTGCGCGCGCCATCGGTGCGCGCGCCATCGGCGTCCGGGGCAGCGGCGCGCGCGGCAGCGGCACCGGCAGGGCCGGGGGCGCCGCTGTCGGCATCTCCTGCGTGATGGGCAGGGGCGGCGGAACCGACTCCAGGGCCGGGCATGTCGGCATGGTCAGGAGCGCCATCAGAGGCGGGGCCATTCGCGGTTTCGTCAGCAATGGAGTCGTCAGTGCTGGAGTCGTCAGTGCTGGAGTCGTCAACGGCAATACCGGAACAAGTCGTAAATGCCCGAATGAAGGGAAAAGTTGACGGGATACCGTGCCGGCTCGCGTGCTCTGGCGCATCAGGATCGGCGATCGGCACGTATTCACGGGCAAGTGCGCCCTCGGACGACCAAAGGGGCGAGCCGGCGATGAGCTGATCCCACCAGTCGCCATCACCATTATCGTTCGAGTGAGGGAGGGGCACAGGATCGCCATCGAACAGATCCATCACACCCCTCCCCTCAAATTCGAATGCCTGTATTAATTCTTCCACACCAACCCGACGCAGGCACGCCCGCGCGAGCCATTTGTTGGAGTTACAGGTGCGCTTTCCATTTGAGGCGATAACCGATATTTCCCTCGTGCGCATCGCGACGTGAGAGACGGAAACGGCCGGGGCTTACGACCCATTCGATCAGAACGGATCTGGCCCCGGCCGCCCTTATATGCCGTTCAGGGACGTTCGCGGAGATCGTCCACCCAGCCGGCCTCCTCCAGGCTGACCCGGAGGTTCGGCGCGGATTCGCCGTCGCCGACCACCTCGTACTGCAGGAGCCTGGCCGAGTCGGGATCGATGATGATCCGGTACTCGATCGATCCGCCGTCGTCGCCGGGGCCCTTCGCCGCCAGGGCCGCCCCCGTACGCCCCAGCGCGTCGGCGCGATCGCCGAGGGCGGTCAGCCCTCGCTCACCGGCCAGCACCCGGAACAGCGCCGCGCGGGTGCCCGGCGTGATCGGGGCGTTCAGCAGGTCGACGGCCGTCTGCCACAGGTAGACGGAGAAGTCCTCCTCGTTCGCGCCGCCGCCGGGGCGTGCCCGGTACAGCTCGTGCAGCCGCCGCTCCAGCACCTTCTCGTCCGTCGGCAGCCGGTCGACGTTGCGGATGGTGATGCCGGGGTTGTCGATCGAGAGGACCCGGTCGAGCCGGTCCTCGTAACTCCTCTCGCCGCCCTTGACGAGCCGGGGCGCACCGGACGCGCGCCACTTCCGCTCGTCCTCGGGCGACCCGAACGTCAGCCTGCCGTCCGACCTGCTGACGTTGCGGTTGGCGTCCCCCTTCCGGCGGGCCCGCCAGGTCTCGTCCGTGCTCCCCGAGAAGACGACGTACGGCAGAGGCGCGGGGTTCTTCTTGAGCTCGGTCACCTTTTCCTCGAACCACCGGTCGGCGGCCTGCCGGGAGCCCGACGCCGCCCTCTTGTCCCGCTCGGCGACGAGGGCCTTCAGTCTCGTGGCGTACGCGTCGTCGTCGACGACGTGGCGGCTGAAGGTGCGGTCACGTGTGTACCAGTAGTGCCCGGTGCCGGCCTCGACTCTGGACGCGCTCTCGGCGGCGGCCAGCAGCACGGTACGCGCGTCAAGGACCTCGGTGGTGGGGGCGCCGGTGGTGGGTGCGTCCGTACCGGGCGCGGCGGCGACGTCGTGCGCGTTCCCCCCGGGCCGCCCCACGGCGCCGGTGACGGCCGGGCCCGAATCGGGGGTCACCCCGGGCACGACGATCACGGCGGCGGCCAGCCCCGCCGCCAGCACACCCCCCAGGAACCACGGGCGGCGTCCGAGCGAAGGGACGCGCCGCGGCGGCGCGGCCGGGGTCCGGAAGGCCCGGGCGAGATCGTCCGTACGGCGGCGGCGATGGGCCACCTCGGTCAGCTCGTCCAGCCGCTCAGGCTTGAGCTGGGCGAACACGCGCTCGGTCATGTGCTCCTCCTGGGGAGTGTTACGAGATTGCCCGGTGTCCATCACGCCTCCTCCGCGAACCGCTGTCCGTGTTCGACCGCTCGCGGGCGCCGGGCACTCCCGGCCTGACCGCCAGCCGGACCGCCGGCCGGTTCGGCGCGCAGCGCCCGGCTCAACCGTTTGCGGGCACGGTGCAGCCGCACGTTGTAGGTGCGGGTGGAGCAGCCCATCACGGTGGCGGCCTGCTCGGGCGGCAGTCCGTGCCAGCTCGCCAGCGCCATCGCCTCCACGTCCTGCTCCGGCAGGGTCGCGAGCGCGGCCAGCGCGGCCGTCCGGTCCACGACGTGGTCGGCCACGTCCCAGGCCACGGCGTCGCGTTCGGTGCTCAGCGCGGCGATGCGGTCGACCAGCGCCTGCCGCCGGCCGCGTGAGTCACGCTGCTTGGCCAGCAGGTTGCGGGCCACGCCCAGCAACCACGGCAGCACGGGCTCGGGCAGCTCGTCGAGGCGCCGCCAGGCGACCAGGAACGTCTCGCTGCACACGTCCTCGGCGACGCCGTGCTCGGCCCGCAGCAACGCGTAGCCCAGCACGGCCCGGTAGTGCCGGTCGTAGAGGGCGGTGAATCGTTCTTCGGGATCGTCCACACCCAGTAGTCCCTCCGGAGACCCCAGGATTACCGATGAGCCGGAAAAGCCCACCGCCGGAGGGAGATCACCGCCCGGGGGTCTACGCGCCGGCCGGGATGTCGGCCGGGACGTCGCCCGGGATGAGGCCGCTGCCCTCCGGCGCGGCGGCGGGGTCGGAGCCCACGTGGACCGGCTTGTTGTCCCGGTCGACGAAGACGACGCGCGGCCTGAGCGCCTTGACCTCCTCCTCGGCGACCAGCGCGTACGCGATGATGATCACGAGGTCGCCGACCGAGATGAGCCGGGCGGCGGCGCCGTTGATGCCGATCGTCCCGGAGCCAGCCGGGCCCTCGATGACGTACGTCGACAGGCGGTTGCCGTTGTCGATGTCGACGATGTCGACCTTCTCGCCCTCGACGAGGTTCGCCTCGGCCATGAGGTCCGCGCTGATCGTCACCGAGCCGACGTAGTGCAGATCGGCCTGCGTGACGGTGGCGCGGTGGATCTTCGACTTCATCAGCGTGCGGAACATGGTCTCCCACCGGGGTTCGAAAGCGGCCTCCTCACGAGCGCCCTCGATGGTACGTCACGCCGCGAAGCCGCCTTTCATCCCCTGTACTCGGCGGCCACGTACTCGACGGACGCGTCGAGCAGCCACTCCGCCGCGTACGCCGCGAAGGAGGAGCGGACGAGCACGTGAAAGCCGTCCTCCACGGCGACCAGGACGACCCCGGTCCTGGCCAGCGGGGTCTGCGCGCACCGGCCGGGGCCGAACTCCCGGGGGTGCAGGTCGAGCGCGCAGCCGTGCGCCAGCACGTCCCGCGCCCGCTCCCCGGCGACGACCAGGGTCGTGCGCTGCGCCGACACGTCCACGACCGAGACGTGCTCGCCGGTCGCCGCGTCCCGGATCCGCTCGGTCAGTTCCCGCGCGGCGCCGTCGGGGCCGACGACCAGCCACTCGTCCGGCCCGAGCCAGAGCACGCTCAGGCCGCCACCCTCCGTCACCGTACCGGGCTCCACCGGCAGCGGCACGCCCAGAGCCACCCCGATCCGCTCCGCCTCCGGGCTCGCGGGGTCGGCCCGCACGTTCAGGTGCGTGAGGAAGGGGATCTCCGCCAGGCGGATCGCGCCGCCCGCGCTCGCCGCCGCGAACCTGGCGGCGTACGCCGCCGCCGGGCTCCTGCGCCCGATCGCGGATTCAGCCACAGACCCAGCCACAGACTCAGCCGTCACGGCGGGCTCCTTCCGGGTCGTACAGGACGTGGGAGGTCACGGTCACGGGCACCAGGTCGTCCCCGACCGGCGCGTACAACCGCTCGCCGACGCGCCCGCGCCCCCCGCTGACCAGCGCGAGGGCGAACGTCCGGCCGAGCGCGGCGCTGCGGTAGCTGGAGGTGACGAAGCCCAGCGCCCGCACCGGCGGCGCGGGCAGAGCCGGGGACGACACGAGGTGCGCGCCCTCGGGCAGCAGCACGCCGGGGTCCTCCGGCAGCAGGCCCACCAGGTGCCTGCGGTCGGGCCGGGACGCGTCCGCCCGCGCGTACGACCGCCTGCCGACGAAGTCGGCCTTCTTCTTCGAGACGATCCACTCCATGCCGAGGTCCTGCGGGGTGACCGTGCCGTCGGTGTCCTGGCCGACGATGGGATATCCCTTCTCCGCCCGCAGCACGTGCATGGTCTCGGTGCCGTACGGCGTGACCTCGCCGGACGCCATGACCGCCTCCCACAGGGCGAGCCCGTACCAGGACGAGACGTTGATCTCGTAGGCCAGTTCGCCGGAGAAGCTGATCCGGCAGACCCGCGCCTCGATCCCGGCGACCTCGGCGTCCCGCCAGGTCATGAAGGGGAAGTCGGCGTTGCCGACGGCGAGGCCGGGGGCGAGGGCCGCGAGCACCTCGCGGGAGCGCGGCCCGGCGAGCGCCACCGTCGCCCACTGCTCGGTGACCGAGGTGCAGCGGACCCGCAGATCCGGCCACTCGGTCTGCAGCCACTCCTCCATCCAGTCGAGCACCGCCGCCGCGTTGCCGGTGGTCGTGGTGACGAGGTAGCGGTCGTCCGCCAGGCGGATGGCGGTGCCGTCGTCGAAGACCATGCCGTCGGGACGGCACATGACGCCGTAGCGGATGGAGCCGGCCTTGAGGGTGCTCATCATGTTCGTGTAGAGCCGGTCCAGGAACACCCCCGCGTCGGGGCCGACCACGTCGATCTTCCCGAGTGTGGAGGCGTCCATCGCGCCCACGCCCTCCCGTACGGCGGCGCACTCGCGCAGCACCGCGGCGCCCATGTCCTCACCGGGCCGGGGGTAGTACCAGGGCCGCTTCCACTGCCCGACGTTCTCGAACAGCGCGCCGCGCGCCACGTGCCACTCGTGCATGGCGGTGACGCGCACCGGGTCGTGCAGGGGCCCTCGGTCGCGGCCCGCCAGCGCGGCGAACGAGACCGGCGTGTACGGCGCGCGGAACGTCGTGGTCCCGAGCCCGGCGACGTCGACGCCGAGAGCGTGCGCGACGACGCCGCCGGTCAGCAGGCCGGAGGTCTTGCCCTGGTCGTGGGCCGTGCCCGCGGTGGTGTAGCGCTTGACGTGCTCGACCGAGGTGAGGCCCGCGCCGGTCGCGCGCAGCACCTCCGCCACCGTCACGTCACGCTGCAGGTCCACGAAGTGGGTGCCGTAGTCGCCCGACTCCACCAGCCACAGGTGCTCGGCGGGCGCGTTGGCGGGCTCCTCCTCCACCACCGGCACGGTAACCCCAGGCGTACCGGACCCGAGGGCGGCCAGCGCGCGGCGGCCCGCCTCGGCGCCGTCCGCAAGGCAGTCGCGGAGCGTCGTCACGCCGGCGGCGAACCCGGCGGCCTCGGCCGCCTGACGGGTCTCGCCGGGGACGAACGCGCCCAGCCCCTCGTCGTACCGCAGGGTGCCCCCGGCCTGGCTGAACAGGTGTGCCACCGGCGTCCAGCCGCCGGACACGAGCAGCAGGTCGGCGGCGACCTCCCTGGTCCCGCGACCGGAGCGGGGGGCGATCTCGGCCCCGGTGACCTCGCCCTCTCCCTGCGCCGCCGTCACCACGTGCCCGGTGAGGACCTCGATGCCGCGTTCCGCGCACCGGTCCGCCCACACCCAGTCCGCCCCCATACCGCCCGGTTCCCGCCGTACGTCGGCCACGGCGGCGATCTCGATCCCGGCGTCGGCGAGGTCGAGCGCCGCCGCGTAGGCGGTGTCGTTGGTGGTGAACACGACCGCCCGGCGGCCGGGCAGCACGCCGTACTGGTTCACGTAGGTGCGGGCGGCGCCGGCCAGCATGACGCCGGGCAGGTCGTTCCCGGCGAAGGCGACGAACCGCTCGTGCCCGCCGGTGGCCAGCACCACGCGCTTCGCGCGGATCCGCCAGACGCGTTCGCGCGCCATGCCGGGCGGGGCCGCCGCGCCGAGGTGGTTGGTCCGCCGCTCGACCGCGACGACGTAGTTGTCGTCGTAGTGGCCGATGACGGTGGTGCGGCGCAGCACGCGCGTGTCCGGCAGGGCGGCCAGCGCGGCGATCTCGGCGGACGCCCAGGCGCGGCCCGGCCGGCCGTCCACCGTCTCGGTCGTGCCGAGGAGGCTGCCGCCCGGCTCGGGCCGCTCGTCGGCGAGAACGACCCGCGCACCGGCCCGCGCGGCCACGCCCGCGGCGGCGATGCCGGCCGGTCCCGCGCCGACCACGAGCACGTCGCAGTGCGTGTGGACGGCGTCGTACCGCGCCGGGTCGGGCCGGTCGGCCAGCCTTCCGCGCCCCGGGAGCCCGGTGGCGACCAGGCCGTCGTACAACTCGACGGTCGTGGCCGTGAGCATCGGCTCGGGGAACGGCTCCTCGATCTGGACGACCGCGTTGGGCTCCTCGCAGCCCGCGGCGTAGACGCCGCGCGGGCGGCCGAGCCTGACGCTGCTCGCGACCGTGCGCACGCCGTTGGCCAGCAGCGCCGAAGCCAGCGTGTCGCCCGCCAGGCCTTCGAGGTCGCGGCCGTCGAACCGGAAGCGCAGGACCCGCCCGGTCACACCCTCGCGGCGGTACGGCCGGCCGCTCATGTGATCACCGGCCGCGGCTCGCCGGCCCGGTAGACGGCGTGGATCTCGTTGGTGGCGGTGTCCCGTACGGCGTTGAACCAGCGGCGGCACCCGGCCGCGTGGCTCCACCGCTCCGCGAACAGGCCCTTGGGGTTGTCGCGGAAGAACAGGTAGCGGGCCCACTCCTCGTCGGAGAGGGCGGCCGGGTCCTCCGGATGGGCGACGTGCGCCTGCCCTCCGTAGTGGAACTCGGCCTCGTCCCGCGGCCCGCACCACGGGCAGGCGATCAGCAGCATCTGCGCTCCGAGAACTAGTGGGCGACGGCGGCGGCGCCGTGCTCGTCGACGAGCCTGCCGGTGGTGAACCGGTCGAGCGAGAAGGGGGCGTTGAGCGGGTGGGGCTCGCCGGTCGCCACGGTGTGCGCGTAGCACCAGCCGACGCCCGGGGTGGCCTTGAACCCGCCGGTGCCCCAGCCGCAGTTCACGTAGAGGTCCTCGACCGGGGTGAGCCCGACGACGGGTGAGGCGTCGGGGGTGACGTCCACGACGCCGCCCCAGGTGCGCAGCACGTGCGCGCGGGCGAAGACCGGGAACAGCTCCAGCGCGGCCGCCATCTGCCGCTCGATGATGTGGAACGCCCCGCGCTGCCGGTAGGAGTTGGCCGTGTCGATTCCGGCGCCCATGACCAGTTCGCCCTTGTGCGCCTGGCTTACGTACACGTGGACGGCGTTCGACATGACCACGGTGGGGTGCACCGGTTCGAGCAGTTCCGACACCAGCGCCTGCAACGGGTGGCTCTGCAGCGGCAGCGGCACGCCCGCGAACCCGGCGACCACCGAGGAGTGCCCGGCGGCGGCCAGCGCGACCTTCTTCGCGGCGATCGGGCCGCGGGTGGTCCGCACCCCGGTCACCCGGCCGTCGCGCACGTCGAGGCCGGTCACCTCGCAGTGCTCGATCAGGTCGACCCCGAGGTCCGCCGCCGCCCTGGCGAAGCCCCAGGCGACGTAGTCGTGCTTGGCGATCCCGGCCCTCGGCTGGAAGGTGGCGCCGAGCACCGGGTAGCGCACGTCGGGCGAGATCTCGACGATCGGGCAGACCTCCTTGACCTGCTCCGGCGTCAGCCACTCGGCGTCGACGCCGTTGAGCCGGTTGGCGTTGACCCGGCGCACGCTCTCGCGGACGTCCTGCAGGCTGTGCGCGAGGTTGAGCACGCCGCGCTGGCTGAACAGCAGCGGATAGCCGAGGTCCTCCTCCAAACCCTCCCACAGCTTCAGCGCGTGCTCGTAGATGCCCGCGCTCTCGTCCCACAGGTAGTTCGACCGGATGATGGTGGTGTTGCGGGCCATGTTGCCGCCCGCGAGCCAACCGCGCTCCAGCACCGCGACGTCGGTGATCCCGTGGTTCTTGGCGAGGTAGTACGCCGTGGCGAGGCCGTGACCGCCGCCGCCGACGATCACCACGTCGTACGACCGCTTGGGCTCGGCGGAGCGCCACAGCCGGTCGGGGTGGTCAGGCAGGGAATCGGGCAGGGGGTTCATCGGGCCTCCCCGGTCCCGCGCAGTCGTTCCATCGCGGGGTCGAACAGGGGCTCCTCGGCGACCACGGCGGTCACCCGGCGGTCGAAGTAGCCGATCTCCAGCGTCCGGCCGGGCGTGGCCAGCGCGGCGGGCAGCCAGGCGTAGGCGATGCCCTTGCCGATCGTGTAACCGAAGGCCGCGCTGGTGACGTAGCCGACGCCCGTGTCGCCGTCGTACACCGGCTCCCTGCCCATGACCACCTGGGCGGGGTCGTCGATGGTCAGGCAGGTGAGGCGGCGGCGCACGTTCTCCCTGCGCCGCTCCAGAGCCGCGCG
Source organism: Microbispora sp. H10670 (assembly GCF_014161385.1). Taxonomy (NCBI): domain Bacteria; kingdom Bacillati; phylum Actinomycetota; class Actinomycetes; order Streptosporangiales; family Streptosporangiaceae; genus Microbispora; species Microbispora sp. H10670. Next base: position 36,214 of record NZ_JABBWW010000029.1, read on the forward strand.
GCCGACGAAGTCGCCCTTGTCCATCCTGACGGCGAACCCGAGCCCGGCCTCGTACGGGTCGTGCTCGAAGGTCATGTCGGTGCCGAAGGACCGGTAGCCCTTCTCCAGCCGGAGGCCGGCGAACGCGCCGCGCCCGCCGGCGATGATCCCGTGCTCCCGTCCGGCCTCCCACAGGGTGTCCCACAGCTTCGCGCCGAGGTCGGCCGTCGTGTAGAGCTCCCAGCCCAGCTCGCCGATGTACGACAGCCGCAGCGCGGTGACCGGCACGGCGCCGACGTACGCCTTCTTCGCCCGGAAGTAGCGGAAGCCCTGGTTGGAGAAGTCGGCGCCGGTCAGCGGCTGCACGAGGTCGCGGGCGCGCGGTCCCCAGACGCCGAGGCAGCAGGTGCCGGCGGTGATGTCGCGGACCACGACCGACCCGTCCTCCGGCAGGTGGCGGTGGAGCCAGTCCAGGTCGAGGTTGCCGTTCGCGCCGACCTGGAACGTGTCGCGGCCCAGCCGGGCGACGGTCACGTCGCTGCGAATGCCGCCGTCCACGTCGAGCAGCAGGCAGTACGTCACCGAGCCGACCGACTTGTCCATCTGGCCGGTCGTCAGCCGCTGGAGGAAGGCGAGGGCGCCGGGGCCGGCGACCTCCAGGCGTTTCAGCGCGGTCATGTCGTACAACGCGACGGTCTCGCGGGACGCCCGGGCCTCCGCCCCGACGATCGGCGACCAGTAGCGGGCGGCCCAGTCGCCGGGCGCCGGGATGTCCCCGCCCTCCAGCAGGCGGGCGTTGGCGCCGTACCACTGCGGCCGTTCCCAGCCGGACGCCTCGAGGAAGTACGCGTCCAGCTCGCGCTGCCGGGCGTGGAAGGGGCTGAGGCGCAGCGGCCGCGGCTCCTCCATCGGCTGGAGCGGGTGGATGATGTCGTAGACCTCGACGAAGTTCCGGCAGCCGCGGGCCAGCACGTAGTCGGGCGCTAGCTGGTGCGGCTCGAACCGGTTGACGTCGCACTCGTGCAGGTCGAAGGACGAGCAGTGGCCGTCGACCAGCCACTCGGCCATCGCCCTGGCGACCCCGGCGGAGTGGGTCACCCAGACCGCCTCGGCGACCCAGAAGCCCTTCACGTCGGGCGACTCGCCCAGCAGCGGCATGTGGTCCTGGGTGAAGGAGAACACCCCGTTGATGCCCTCGTCGATCTCCGCCGCGCGGGTGCCGGGCAGCAGCCGCCGGGTCTCGGTCCAGGCGTCCTCGAAGTCCTCGGGAGTGAAGGCGATCACCGACGGCATCACCTCGGCCTCGTCCACCGGCAGCAGGTCCTCGGGCCGGACCGGCATCGGCCGGTGGCCGTAGTAGCCGACGCCGACGCCGCCGGAGCGCTGTCGGTAGTAGAGGTCGGCGTCCTGGTGCCGCAGGATCGGCAGCGTCGCCTCCTCGGTGTGTCCTTCCAGCCCGGGCACCGGCCCGGTCCAGGCGAGCTGGTGCGCGAGGGGGGTGAGCGGCAGCGGCATGCCCGCCATCGCGGCGACCTTCGGCCCCCAGATGCCGGCGCAGCACACCACGACGTCCGCGGCGATCTCGCCCTGGCCGGTCACGACCGCGGCCACCCGGCCGTCCTCGGTGCGGATGTCCAGCACCTCGCGCCGCTCCAGCACCCGTACGCCGCGCGACCTGGCCCGGCGCAGCTGCGCCTCGACCGCGCGTACGGCCTTGGCGATCCCGTCGGTGGGGATGTGGAGACCGCCGAGCACGACGCCGGGGTCGAGCAGGGGAAAGAGCTCCGCGCATTCGGCGGGGGTGAGCAGGCGCGATTCGACGCCCCAGGAAGTGGCCCAGCCGTGCCGCCGGTGCAGCTCGGCGAGCCGCTCGGGGGTGGTGGCCACCTCCAGGCCGCCGACCTGGAGGAAGCAGGGCTCGCCGTCGAGGTCGAGCGAGCTGAGCTTCTCGACGGTGTAGCGCGCCATCCGGGTCATGGTCTTCGACCCGTTGATCTGGAAGACCAGGCCGGGCGCGTGCGAGGAGGAGCCGCCGGTCGCGGGCACCGGGCCTTGGTCGACCACCGTGACGTCCGTCCAGCCGCGGGCCGACAGTTCGTCGGCGAGCGCCGCGCCGACGACGCCGGCCCCGATGACGACGACGCGCGGGCCCGTCGTGGTCACGTGTTCCATGTTCACGCTCCTCGGCCGGCGTCGCGCGGCCTGAACCAGTGCTGGGGACGGGGATCGGTGTTCTGCCACACGTGCTTGATCTCGCGGTACTCGTCCAGGCCCGTGGGGCCGAGCTCGCGGCCCACCCCGGACTGCTTGAAGCCGCCCCACTCCGCCTGCGGCACGTACGGGTGGTAGTCGTTGATCCACACCGTCCCGTGCCGCAGCCGGGCGGCCACCCGCTGCGCCTTGCCCGCGTCCCGCGTCCAGACGGCGCCCGCGAGGCCGTAGTCGGTGTCGTTGCCCAGGGCGACCGCCTCGTCCTCGCCGGAGAAGCGTTCCACGGTCAGGACCGGCCCGAACGACTCCTCCCTGACCACGCGCATCTCCCGGTGGCATCCGTCGAGCACGGTGGGGCGGTAGTAGAACCCGCCGGCCAGCTCCGGCTCGTCCGGCCGCCGCCCGCCGCAGCGGAGCTTCGCGCCCTCGGCGAGACCGGCCTCGACGTACGCCTCCACCTTGGCCAGGTGCGCGGCGGAGATCAGCGGACCGGTCTCCGCCCCGGGGTCGAACGGCCCGCCCAGCCGGATGTCCTCGGCCCGGCGGGCGACCTCGGCCACGAAGGCGTCGTGGATCGGGTCCTCCACCAGCAGGCGGGCGCCGGCCGAGCAGACCTGGCCCGAATGCAGGAAGACCGCGGTCAGCGCGAAGTCGACCGCGGTCTCGAAATCGGCGTCAGCGAAGACGATGTTGGGGTTCTTGCCGCCGAGTTCCAGCGCGACCCGTTTCACGGTCGCCGCCGCCGAGGCCATCACCCGCCGCCCGGTCGCGAGGCCGCCGGTGAACGACACCATGTCGACGTCCGGGTGCTCGGCGAGCGGCGCCCCGGCCTCCGGGCCCGCGCCGAGCACGAGGTTGGCCACGCCCGGGGGCAGGCCCGCCTCCTCCAGCAGCCGCATCAGCAGGACGGCCGTACTGGGGGTGAGCTCGCTCGGCTTCAGCACGAAGGTGTCGCCCGCGGCGAGCGCGGGCGCGACCTTCCAGGACGTCTGCAGCAGGGGGTAGTTCCAGGGGGTGATGAGCCCGCACACGCCGAGCGGCTCGTGGACCACCCGGCTGACCGCGTCGGCCCTGCCGGTGTCGATCACCCGGCCCGCGTCGGTGCCGGCGATTCCGCCGAAGTAGCGGAAGCACCGGACGACGTCGTCCACGTCGTACTCGCTCTCGGCGATCCGCTTGCCCGTGTCCAGCGACTCGGCCCGCGCGATCGACGCCCTGTCGCGCTCGATCAGATCGGCCGTCCGCAGGAGCAGCCGTCCCCGTTCACCCGCGGGCGTACGCGGCCAGGGGCCCGCGTCGAACGCGTGCCGCGCCGCCGCGATCGCGGCCTCGGTGTCGGCGCGGCCGGCCTCCGCGACGGTCGCGACGACCGAGCCGTCGGCGGGACATCGGATCGTACGGCGTCCGCCTGCGACGGCGTCGGTCCAGGCGCCACCGATGAAGAGGTCCGCCACGGGCAGCGCCTTCCGATCACAGTCGTTGCGTAATACGCACCTGTTTGCTTATCGAGGAACAGAATCGATCCCAGACACGGGCTCCGTCAAGGCGTGATCCCTGGCGTGTGACGGTAGAAGCCGGCCTCGGCGGGCGGGAGGGGGGTGTTGCCGAGGATCAGGTCGGCCGCCTTCTCGGCGACCATCATCACCGGGGCGTAGATGTTGCCGTTCGTGACGTACGGCATGACCGAGGCGTCCACCACCCGCAGGCCCTCCAGGCCGTGCACGCGCATGCTGTCGGGGTCCACCACCGACATCTCGTCCACGCCCATCCTGGCGGTGCAGGACGGGTGGAGGGCCGTCTCGCCGTCCCTGGCGACCCAGTCGAGGATCTGCTCGTCCGTCGCGACCGACGGCCCGGGGGAGATCTCGCCGGCGCTGAACTCCTGGAGGGCCGGCTGGCCCAGGATCGCGCGGGTGACCCTGATGGCCTCGACCCACTCCCGCCGGTCCTGCTCGGTGGACAGGTAGTTGAACCGCAGGGCGGGCTTCACCCCCGGGTCGGCACTCTTGATCTTCACGCTGCCGCGGGCGTCGGAGTACATCGGCCCGACGTGCACCTGGTAGCCGTGCCCGCCGGCCGGGGAGCTGCCGTCGTAACGCACCGCGATGGGCAGGAAGTGGAACATCAGGTTCGGGTACGCCACGTCGTCGTTGCTCCGCACGAAGCCGCCCGCCTCGAAGTGGTTGGTCGCACCCGGCCCGGAGCGCAGGAACAGCCACTGCGCGCCGATCCACGGCCGGTGCCGCCACTTGAGGTACGGCTGCATGGACACCGGCCGCCTACAGGCGTGCTGGACGTAGACCTCCAGGTGGTCCTGGAGGTTCTCCCCCACGCCGGGCAGGTCGTGGACCACCTCCACGCCGAGGGCCCGCAGTTCGGCGGCGTTGCCCACGCCCGAGAGCTGGAGCAGCTGCGGGGTGTTGATCGCGCCGCCGCACAGGACGACCTCACCCGCCCGGATGACCTGCCCGTCGCACTCGACCCCGACCGCCCGCCTGCCCTCGAACACGATCCTCGTGACGTACGCCCTGGTCCTGATCTCCAGGTTCGGCCGCTTACGCACCGGGTGGAGGTAGGCGCGGGCGGCCGACAGGCGGCGGCCGCGCCGGATGTTGCGGTCGAAGCGGGCGAAGCCCTCCTGGCGGTAGCCGTTCACGTCGTCGGTGAGCGGGTAGCCCGCCTGCTGCACGGCCTCGAAGAAGGCCGGGAAGAGCGGGCTCGCCGCCGGGCCGCGCTCCAGCACGAGCGGCCCGTCGTGCCCGCGCCGGGGATCGTCCGGGTCCGCCGCCAGGCAGTTCTCCATCCGCCTGAAGTACGGCAGGCAGTGCGCGTAGTCCCAGTTCTTCATCCCGGGATCGGCGCCCCAGCGCTCGTAGTCCATCGGGTTGCCCCGCTGGAAGATCATCCCGTTGATGCTGCTCGACCCGCCGAGCACCTTCCCCCTGGCGTGGTAGATCCGGCGGCCGTGCATGAACGGCTCGGGCTCCGACTCGTACTTCCAGTCGTAGAAGCGGCTGCCGATCGGGAAGGTCAGCGCGGCCGGCATGTGGATGAACACGTCCCACAGGTAGTCGGGACGGCCCGCCTCCAGGACCAGCACCCGGGTGGACGGGTCGGCCGACAGCCGGTTCGCCAGCGCGCTGCCCGCGGAACCGCCACCGACGATGACGAAGTCGTACTGCTGAGCGGTCAATCTGCCCTCGTCTCACTCGCGTCCGTACGGGGACCGCCTAAAAGGGGAGGTTTAGTGCAAATCGTATCGTCATGATCGCTGGCCGTTCCGGGTGAAGCGCTACAGTCTCGGCTGTGAGCAACGACGCTTCCGCCGCCAGGTCCGAGGCCTCCGGTGGCGGCGTGCAGTCCGTGGACCGGGCGGTCAGCATCATGGAGATCCTCGCCAGGCGCGGGGAGGCCGGGGTCACCGAACTCGCGGCCGAGATCGAGGTGCACAAGTCGACCGCGTTCCGGCTGCTGGGCGCGCTGGAGGCACGCGGGCTGGTCGAGCAGGCCGAGGACCGCGGCAAGTACCGCCTCGGCTTCGGCCTCGTCCGCCTCGCCGGGAGCGTCTCCATGCGGATGGACGTGACGCAGCGGAGCAGGCCCGTCTGCCGGCGGCTCGCCGAGGAGATCGGCGAGACGGTGAACATCGCCGTCCTGCGGTCGCACTACGCGGTCAACCTCGACCAGGTGCGCGGGCCCGCCGCCGTCACCGCGCACAACTGGGTGGGCCAGCTCACGCCCCTGCACGCGACGTCGAGCGGGAAGGTCCTGCTGGCCCATCTCGACCGGCGGCACCGCGAGGACCTGCTGCGCGCGGCCGGCCTGGAGCGATACACGCCCGGCACGGTGACCTCCGTGGAGGCCCTCGAACGCGAGCTGGCCGGGGTGCGCGAGCACGGCTACGCCCTTTCGCTGGAGGAGCTGGAGGTGGGCCTGAACGCGATCGCCGCCCCGGTGCGCTCGTTCCGGGGCGAGGTCGTGGCGGCGGTCAGCGCGTCCGGGCCCGCCTACCGCTTCAGCGACGAGCGCATGCGTGAGACGGCCCCCGTCCTGCTGCGGGGCGCCGAGGAGATCAGCCACCGCCTCGGCGGATAGCCGTCTCCCCCGCCGGGCCTCCCGCCGTGTCTTCCGCCGCACGGCGCAGCCGGACGACGACGCTCTTGGAGGTGGGCGTGTTCGACGTCTCCGCCACCGAGTCCAGGGGCACCAGCACGTTCGTCTCCGGGAAGTACGCCGCGCAGCAGCCCCGCGCCGTCGGATAGGCGACCGCGCGGAACCCCTCGGCCACCCGCTCGCCGTCCGCCCACTCGCTGATGATGTCCAGCATGTCGCCGTCCGCGAGCCCGCGCTCGGCGAGGTCGTCGGCGTGGACGAAGACCACCCGCCGCCCGTTCCTGATGCCGCGGTAGCGGTCGTCCAGGCCGTAGATCGTGGTGTTGTACTGGTCGTGGCTGCGGATCGTCTGCAGCAGGAGGCGGCCCGGCGGCACCCGCAGCACCTCCAGCGCGTTCACCGTGAAGTTCGCCTTTCCCGTGGCCGTGGGGAAGCGGCGCTCGTCGCGCGGCGCGTTCGGCAACGCGAAGCCGCCCGGCCCGCGCACCCTCGCGTTGAAGTCGTCGAACCCGGGCACGACCCGCTCGATGCGCTCCCTGATCGCGTCGTAGCCGGCCTCGAACTCGGCCCACGGCACGTGCGGGTCGTCGCCGAACAGCTCGCGGGCCAGCCGGCACACGATCGCCACCTCCGACAGCAGCACGTCCGACGCGGGGCGGAGCCGGCCGCGCGAGGCGTGCACCATGCCCATCGAGTCCTCGACCGTGACGAACTGCTCGCCACCGGCCTGGACGTCCCGCTCGGTACGGCCGAGCGTGGGCAGGATCAGCGCCTGCTCGCCGCACACGGCGTGCGACCGGTTCAGCTTGGTCGACACCTGCACGGTGAGCCGGCAGCGGCGCAGGGCCGCCTCGGTCGCGGCGGTGTCCGGCGTCGCCGAGACGAAGTTGCCGCCCATGGCGAAGAACACCCGGGCGTCCCCGTCCCGCATGGCCCGGATGGCCTCCACGGTGTCGTGGCCGTGCTCGCGCGGCGGCGGGAAGCCGAACTCCGCCTCCAACGCGTCGAGGAACTCCGGCTTGGGCTTCTCGTAGATGCCCATCGTCCGGTCGCCCTGCACGTTGGAGTGCCCGCGTACGGGACACACGCCCGCGCCGGGACGCCCGACGTTGCCGCGCAGCAGCAGGAAGTTGACGACCTCCCTGATCGTCGGGACCGATTTGCGGTGCTGGGTGAGGCCCATCGCCCAGCAGACCACGACCGAGCGGGCGGCGAGCACGTCGCGGGCCGTCTCCTCGATCTCGGCGCGGGTCAGCCCGGTCGCCTCGATCACCTCGGCCCAGTCCGGACCGGCACCGTCGCGCCCGCGCAGGTGCTTCTCCCAGTCCTCGAAGCCGTGCGTGTGCGCCTCGACGAACTCGCGGTCCACCACCGTGCCGGGCGCGGCGTCCTCGGCCTCCAGCAGGAGCAGCGACAGCGCCTGGAACAGCGCCAGATCGCCTCCGAGGCGGATCTGCAGGAACCGGTCGGACAACGCCGTCCCGGTCCCGGCGAGGCCGGAGGCCTTCTGCGGGTTCCTGAACCGCAGCAGCCCGGCCTCCGGCAGCGGGTTGACCGACACGATCCGCGCGCCGCCCCGCTTCGCCCGTTCCAGCGCGGTGAGCATGCGCGGATGGTTGGTGCCGGGGTTCTGCCCCACCACGAAGATCAGGTCGGCCCGGTGCAGGTCGTCGAGCAGCACCGTGCCCTTGCCGATGCCGAGCGTCTCGGTCAGCGCCGAGCCGCTCGACTCGTGGCACATGTTGGAGCAGTCGGGCAGGTTGTTGGTGCCGAACCGGCGGACGAGGAGCTGGTAGGCGAAGGCGGCCTCGTTGGACGTGCGGCCGGAGGTGTAGAAGACGGCCTGATCGGGGTGGTCGAGCGCGCGCAGCTCACGCGCGACGACGCCGAAGGCGTCCTGCCACGAGATGGGCTCGTAACGGTCCGAACCGGCCGGCTTGTACATCGGCTCGGTGAGCCGGCCCTGCTGGCCCAGCCAGTAGTCGCTGCGCCGGGCCAGCTCGTCCACCGGATGCTCGGCGAAGAAGTCCCGGGTGACCCGGCGGACCGTCGCCTCCTCGGCCACCGCCTTGGCGCCGTTCTCGCAGAACTCGGCGGGGCTGCGGTGTCCGTCGCCCTCCGGCCAGGCGCACCCCGGGCAGTCGAAGCCGGTCTTCTGGTTGACCCGGAGCAGAGTCAGCAGCGTCCGCCCCGCGCCCATCTGGCGGTACGCCGTGCCCAGCGCGTGGCCGACCGCCGGGACCCCGCCCGCCCATGTCTTGGGCGAGCCGATCTCCAGCCGCTCGTCTCCGACGTCCTCCCGAGGCGCCTTACGCGTCACCCTGCATCTCCTCCGACCTCACTCAGCCTGCCGCGTACCCAATCATGGAACAGGCCGATGTGGTGCTCGCTCGGCACCAGCACCCCGCCCCGGGCGTACGTGCGGGAGCTCATCGACGGTTGCGTGCGCTCGCAGGCCTCGAAGTCCTGCTCGTTGACCCGGTGGAACAGCTCCACCGACCGGCTGACGTCCTTGCCTGCCGCCACGACCTCCGGCAGGTACAGCCAGTCGCACTCCACGACCGTCCGGTCCGCCGCGAGCGGGAACATCCGGTGCACGATCACGTGGTCGGGCACCATGTTGACGAAGACCTGCGGCTTGATGGTGATCGCGTAGTAGCGCCGGTCCTGGTCCTCCCGGATGCCCGGGATCCGGTCGAGCCCTTCGGAGCCGTCCACCGTGAACCCCCGGATCTCCTCGCCGAACGACGCGCCGTGGCCCACGTAGTACTGCGCGGCGTAGCCGCCGGCGAACTCCGGCAGCACCTCGGTCAGCTCCGGGTGGATGGTCGCGCAGTGGTAGCACTCCATGAAGTTCTCGACGATGAGCTTCCAGTTCGCCGCGACGTCGTACCGGATCCTGCGGCCGAGCGCCAGGTTGGCGACGTCGTAGTTGTCGAGGGAGGCCACGTCGCCGAGCCGGGTGCGCACCTCGCCGAGCACGTCCTCCTCGAACGAGGGCGGCTCGTCGGCCAGGCAGACCCACACATAGCCCAGCCACTCCCGCACCGCCACGTTCACCAGGCCGTACTCGACCCGGTCGAGGTCGGGCATCTTGGTGAGGTTGGGCGCCGCGATCAGCCTGCCGTCGAAGTCGTACGTCCACGCGTGGTACGGGCACTGGAAGGCCCGCCTGGCCTCGCCGGACTCCTCCGTGCGCAGCCGCGCGCCACGGTGACGGCAGACGTTGTAGAAGGCGCGGATCGAGCCGTCCCGCGCCCGGGTGACCAGGATGCTCTCGGCGCCGACCTGCACGGTCCGGAACGCCCCGGGCTTCGGCAGGTCGGAGGCCCGTACGGCGCAGAACCACATCGCCTCGAAGACGCGCTCGCACTCCCGCGCGAAGACTTCCGGGTCGGTGTAGGAGGCGCCCGGCAGCGTGGCGATCAGACTGGGCGGCAGACTGGGGGGCGGGCTGGGCGGCAGGCTCACGGCTGCGGCTCCCGCGACGGGATCACGTAGATCGTGTCGTCCTCCACGACCACCGTGTGCGTCCGCACCGGCAGCTTGGCGGGAGGGCTGTCCACCTTGCCCGTCCGCAGGTCGAAGCGCGAGGCGTGCAGGGGGCACTCGACCTCGCACCCCTCCAGCCAGCCGTCCGCCAGTGAGGCGTCCTGATGCGTGCAGGTGTCGTCGACGGCGTAGATCTCCCCGTCCTCCGTGTGGAAGACCGCGATCGGCGGCTCGGCGTCCAGGCGGAACGCCTCGCCCCGCGGCAGGGACCGGAGGGGACACACAGGAATCATCGGCGTCCTTGGTTGTAGGTCGGCACAGTTGTGTAAGCCGAAACTCCTAGCGCTATGCGCAACACACTGAGGTCACCCGCGTCCGGTGTCAATAGGGGGGCCAATAGGTGGAAAGCGGACGTCGGCCATGTCGGGTGAGCCGAGAGGCCCGGCACCCGCGATGATTGTCCTTCGCGTTCTTCACCGTTCTCAGAGAGGAGACGACGTGCGGCGCCAGGACGAGGCCGAAGATCTGGTCCAGTTGCTCACGCCGGAAGGCGAACGTGTCGTGCACCCCGGGTACGACCTGGACCTGTCGAAGAGCCAGTACCGAGGGCTGTACCGCGACATGACGCTGGTACGGCGGCTTGACCGGGAGGCCTTCGCCCTCCAGCGCCTGGGTGAGCTGGGCATGTGGATCCCCTGCCTGGGGCAGGAGGCCGCGCAGATCGGCTCGGGCCGCGCGCTTGAGCCGGACGACCACGTGTTCCCCTCCTACCGGGAGCACGGCGTCGCCTGGTGCCGGGACATCCCTCCGCTCACGCTCATGGGGATGCTGCGCGGCACGACGAACGGCGGCTGGGACCCCCGCCACACCGGCTTCCACCTCTACACGATCGTCCTCGGCGCGCAGACCCTGCACGCCGTGGGTTACGCGATGGGGATGCGCAGGGACGGCGACTCCTCGGCCGTCGTGGCGTACTTCGGCGACGGCGCCGCGAGCGAGGGGGACGTGAGCGAGGCGTTCAACTTCGCCGCCGTCTACGACGCGCCGGTCGTCTTCTTCTGCCAGAACAACCAGTGGGCCATCTCCCACCCCGTGGACCGGCAGAGCCGGACGCCGATCCACCGCCGGGCGCAGGGCTACGGCTTCCCCGGCGTGCGCGTGGACGGCAACGACGTGCTGGCCTGCCTCGCCGTGACGAGGGCCGCCCTGGAGCACGTACGCCGGGGCGACGGGCCGTTCCTCATCGAGGCCCACACCTACCGGATGGGCCCGCACACCACCTCCGACGACCCGGGGCGGTACCGCCCGGCCGAGGAGGTGGAGGAGTGGCGGAAGAAGGACCCGATCGCGCGGATGCGGGCGTTCCTCCTGCGCGAGGGCCTGGCCGACGACGCGTTCTTCCGGGAGGTCGACGAGGAGGGCGACCGGCTCGCCATGGAACTGCGCGAGGGCGTCATCGCCATGCCGGATCCGCCGGTGGACGCCTTGTTCGACCACGTCTACACCGGCCGCCACGCGCAGCTGGAGGAGGAACGCGCCTGGTACACCGCCTATCTCGACCGGTTCGAGGAGCCGCGCGCCTGACCGCAGCCGGAACCACAGCCCGGCCGCGCGCGGTGTCGCGGTGACGGCCGAGGCGAACCCGGGGCTCCAGCTGGGCGTCCAACAGCGACCCCACAACCGGCAACCGACCATGGAGCTCCCCAGTGGCCCTCGGTATCACCCCACGCTCCGTCCGGCGTACCGCGGCGACGGCCGCGCTGCTCGCCGCCTCGGTCTCCCCACTCCTGCCCGCCACCGCCACCGTCGCCGCCACCTCCACCGCTTCCACGGCCGGCACCGCCGTCACCACGCGCTACGTCGCCCTCGGCGACTCGTACGCGTCCGGGGCGGGGCTGCCGGACCCCACGGACCCGCAGTGCGCGCGCTCCGGCCTCAACTATCCGTCGGTGCTCGCCCGGTCGTACGGCTCCCGCACCTTCCGGGACGTCACCTGCGGCGGCGCGACCACCCGCGACCTGTGGCACCGGCAGGGCGGCGCCAAGGCTCCGCAGTTACGCGCCCTGTCGAGGAACACGACCCTGGTCACGGTGACCATCGGCGGCAACGACATCGGCTTCTCCGGCATCATCGGCACCTGTGTCTCCGCCGCGCGGTCCGACCCCGCCGGCAGCCCGTGCCGGGCGGAGTACGCGAAGAGCGGACACGACGAACTCGCCCGCCGCATCAGGGCCCTGTCGCCCCGGATCACCGCGATGCTGGCCGACGTCAGGCGGCGCAGCCCCCGGGCGACGATCATGCTGGTCGGCTACCCCGCCCTGCTTCCCGAGAGCGGGGCCGCGTGCCCCTCGGTCGTCCCGTTCGCCAGGGGCGACTTCCCCTACCTGCGGGACACGGTGAAACGGCTCAACGGGATGCTCCGGCAGCAGGCCCGGCGGGGCGGCGCGGTCTACGTCGACACCTACACGCCGACGATCGGGCACGACATGTGCGCCGGCGACGCGCGTTTCGTCGAACCGCTCGTCGTGGCCGCCGGGGTCGCGCCCGCGCACCCCAACCAGCAGGGACAACGTGTCATGGCGTCCCTCGTCGCGGAGCGGATCGACCGGCTCCGCCGCTGACGGCGCCCGCGGGTCAGGCCGCCGGCACGGGCCGCCACATGCCGATCCGTACGGACACGCCGGGCGACGCGTGGACGATCGGGTCGTGCCCCGGGTCGGGCAGGCCGGCCGCCCGCAGCAGCCCCTGCTCCAGCCCGGCCGTCCGGGCGTGGTGCAGGGGCCAGCGCGGGTGCTCGACCTCGGCGGTGGCCAGACGTCCGGCGACGACCGTGAAGAGCCGGTACCGCTCGACCAGGAAGTCGGCGAGCCCGCTCCGCCCGGCCTCCGTCACCGGCGCGCCGAGGTCGACGTCCGCGTCGCACCGCACGCCCGCGTGACCCGGCCAGAGGCGCCGGCAGCGGTAGCCGCGCCGCGCCCCCGCGCCGCTCACGGACATGCGGGACCAGTAGTACGGCAGCCCGTAACCGGCCCGGGCGCCCAGCACGGCGGGGAGCCTCCCGGCGTCCAGCGACAGGAACCACAGGCCGCCGCGCCCCCGCGCGTCCCGCGCGTACGTCCGCACGTTGGTCTCGGGGAACCGCGACAGCCACGGCAGCGGCGGCAGGCCGGGCACCCGCACGTCCCGCATGAGGAACGGCGTGATCCCGACGTACGCGGACCCCTCGAAGGTGTCCACGGTGAGCCCGTCCGGCAGGAACCCCTGCACGACCTCGGGCGGATACCGCCAGTGGATGAAGGTGATGTCGGCCCAGCGGTGGTGCATCACCGGCTGCTCGACCCGTCCCGACGGCATGAAGACCATGCCCCGGCATCTACCCAGGACGCTACCGGTCGGTCGTGATGACCTTGTCTACCATCCACCGAACTTTCGTCACAAGATAACGAAAGATCAGCAGTTTCGCCAAAACTATCTTCACAATTCCCCAAAAGAGGCTTACCTTCGGGGCGAATCACCGCTACGCGGCCGGTTTGTGAAGCGAACGCGTGCCCACGACCGTGCAGCCGGCCCGTACCGCACCAAGGGAAAGGGAGGTCCGCCATGCCCCCCAGGTGGCCGACCGATCGCGCCAGAAAACGGATCGCGCAGACCTGCGCCCTACTCCTGGCCTTCACGGGCCTGACCGTGCTCGCCCCGGCCGCGCAGGCGGCGCCCGTCGACGCCGCCGACTACCAGCGCGTGGAGATGGCCAGGGGCGTCGCCGAGATGGGCGAGCCGATGACGATGACCGTGCTGCCCGACCTGTCGGTGCTGCACACCGCTCGCGAGGGCGTGCTGCGGCGCACCGACGCCCGCGGCGACACCACCGTGGTCGGCACGCTGAACGTCTACTCCCACGACGAGGAGGGGCTCCAGGGAGTCGCCGCCGACCCGGGCTTCGCGACGAACCGGTTCATCTACCTCTACTACGCTCCCCGTCTCGACACCCCCGACGGCGACGCCCCGGCCGCCGCGTCCGACTTCTCGGCCTGGAAGGGCGTGAACCGGCTGTCGAGGTTCACCGTCAAGCCCGACTGGACGCTGGACAAGGCCAGCGAGGTCAAGATCCTCGACGTGCCGGCCGACCGCGGCATCTGCTGCCACGTGGGCGGCGACATGGACTTCGACGCCGCCGGCAACCTCTACCTGTCGACCGGCGACGACAGCAACCCCTTCGACTCGTCGGGCTACGCCCCGATCGACGAGCGGCCCGACCGCAACCCGGCGTACGACGCCCAGCGCAGCGCGGGCAACACCGACGACCTGCGCGGCAAGATCCTTCGCATCAAGGTCAAGCCGGACGGCACCTACGACATCCCCGAGGGCAACCTGTTCCCCGCGGGCACCCCGAACACCCGGCCCGAGATCTACGCGATGGGCTTCCGCAACCCGTTCCGGCTGAGCGTCGACAAGGCCACCGGCGTCGTCTACGTCGGCGACTACGGCCCCGACGCCGGCACCACCGACCCCAACCGCGGGCCGGGCGGCCAGGTCGAGTTCAACCGGGTCACCCGTCCCGGCAACTACGGCTGGCCCTACTGCACGGGCACCAACACGCCGGTCGAGACCTACAACGCGTTCGCCTTCCCCTCCGGCCCCTCCGGGGCGAAGTACGACTGTGCCGGCGGCCCGGTCAACGCCTCTCCACGCAACACCGGCCGGCGCACACTGCCGCCCGCCCAGCCCGCGTGGATCAGGTACGGCGGCGACGCCGGCTCCCCGCCCGAGTTCGGCGGCGGCTCCGAGTCCCCCATGGGCGGGCCGGTCTACCACTACGACGCCGCGCTCAACTCCGCGGTCAAGTTCCCGCAGGACCTGGACGGCCACCTGTTCGCCGGCGAGTTCGGCCGCAGGTGGATCAAGGCGATCGACGTGCAGGCCGACGGGACGCGCGGCGACATCACCGACTTCCCGTGGACCGGCACGCAGGTGATGGACCTGGCGTTCGGCCCGGACGGCGCGCTGTACGTGCTCGACTACGGCACCGGCTACTTCAACGGCGACGCCAACTCGGCGTTGTATCGCTTCGAGTACGTCAAGGGCCGTGACCGTTCCCCGATCGCGGTGGCCAAGGCCGACAAGACCTCGGGCAGGACGCCGCTCACAGTCACGTTCTCCTCGGCCGGCTCCGCCGACCCCGAGGGCGCGACGCTCACGTACTCCTGGGACTTCGGCGACGGCACCACCTCCACCGAGGCGAATCCGGTCAAGACGTACGACAAGGACGGCACGTACACCGCGACGCTCACGGTGCGCGACCCCGCGGGCAACAGCGGCAGCGCCAGCGTGGTCGTCACGGCGGGCAACACCGCGCCGACCGTGACCATCGAGACGCCCACGGCGGGCAGCCTGTTCCAGTGGGGCGACTCGGTCCCCTTCACGATCAAGGTCACCGATCCTGAGGACGGCGACGTCGACTGCACGAAGGTCAAGATGACCTACGTGCTGGGCCACGACAGCCACGGCCACCAGATCAGCTCGAAGAACGGCTGCTCCGGCGAGCTGACCATCCCGGTCGACGGCGAGCACGACGACGCGGCGAACATCTTCGCGGTGTTCGACGCCGAGTACACCGACAAGGGCGGGCTGACCACCCACACCCAGCACATCCTGCAGCCGCGGCACCGCCAGGCCGAGCACTACGCGGCCTCCTCGGGCGTCAACCCGATCAGCAAGTCGCAGGCGCACGGCGGCAGGACCGTCGGCGACGTCAACAACGGCGACTGGATCTCTTTCAAGCCCTACGAGCTGAGCAAGGCCAAGGGAATCGCCGCCCGCGTCTCGTCCGGCGGGAAGGGCGGCACCATCGAGGTCCGCACGGGATCGCCGACCGGCACCCTGCTGGGCAAGGTGAGCGTGCCCGTCACGGGAGGCTGGGAGACGTTCACCGACGTCTCCGCGCCGCTGTCGAACGCCCCGGCGGGGACGACCGAGCTCTTCCTGCTCTTCAAGGGCAACGACGGCGCGCTGTTCGACGTGGACGACTTCACGCTGACGGCCGAGCCGCCCGCGGGCGGAAGCCCGGGACCGATCGTCAACGCCGGCGGCCTGTGCCTCGACGTCGCGAACGCCGACCCGGCCAACGGCACCAACGTGCAGCTCTACCAGTGCAACGGCACCGGAGCCCAGGTCTGGAGCGTCGACGGCTCCACGCTCCGATCGCTCGGCAAGTGCCTCGACGTGTCCAACGGCGGCACCGCCGACGGCACGCGGGTGCAGATCTGGGACTGCGTCGCCAATGTCGGCGCGCAGGTCTGGACCATCGGGACGGACGGCACGATCAAGAACCCGCAGTCCGGCAAGTGCCTCGACGGCTCGACCACCGGGCAGATGGTCATCAAGACCTGTGATGGCGGCAACGCGCAGAAGTGGACGACCTCGACGACCACGGGCGGCGGCGCCGAGGGCGAGGTCCTGGTCTTCTCGCGTACGGCCGGCTTCCGGCACGACTCGATCCCGGCCGGCATCCAGGCCATCAAGGACCTGGGCTTCAAGGTCACCGCGACCGAGGACCCGGCCGTCTTCACGACGCAGAACCTGGCCAAGTACAAGGCCGTGGTGTTCCTCAGCACCACGGGCGACGTGCTGAACGACGCCCAGCAGGCGGCCTTCGAGTCGTACGTCAAGGCGGGCGGCGGCTACGTGGGCATCCACGCGGCGGCCGACACCGAGTATGACTGGCCGTTCTACGGCGGCCTGGTCGGGGCGTGGTTCGCCTCGCACCCCGCCGTCCAGCAGGCGACCGTGAAGGTGGAGGACCGGGCCCACCCGGCGACCGCCCACCTCGGCTCGCGGTGGACCCGCACCGACGAGTGGTACGACTACCGGACCAACGCCCGCAGCACCGCGCACGTGCTGGCGACGCTGGACGAGAAGTCCTACTCGGGCGGCAAGATGGGCGAGGACCACCCGATCGCCTGGTGCAAGGAGTATCAGGGCGGCCGGTCGTTCTACACGGGCGGCGGGCACACGGCGTCCTCGTTCTCCGAGCCGGAGTTCCGGCAGCACCTGCTCGGCGGCATCAGGTACGCCATGGGCGACCTCAAGGCCGACTGCCGTCCCGAGACCGGCTACACGACGCTCTACAACGGCGACACCACCGGCTGGCAGCAGGCCGGGCCCGGCGGATTCACGAACGCCGACGGCACCCTGACCTCGCACGGCGGCCTGGGGCTGTTCTGGTACAAGGCGAAGGAGTTCCACTCCTACTCGCTCAAGCTCGACTGGAAGATGCGCGGCGACGACAACGCGGGCGTCTTCGTCGGCTTCCCCGCCTCGGACGACCCGTGGTCGGCGGTCGACAACGGCTACGAGATCCAGATCGACGCCACGGACGCCCCGGAGAAGACGACCGGGTCGGTCTACGGCTTCCAGTCGGCGGACCTCAAGGCCCGTGACGCCGCGCTCAACCCGCCGGGGCAGTGGAACACCTACGAGCTCCGGGTGGAGGGCGAGCGTCTGCAGATCTTCCTCAACGGCGTGAAGATCAACGACTTCGTCAACACCGACCCGAAGCGGTCCCTCCAGCAGGGCTACGTGGGCATCCAGAACCACGGCGACGGCGACGAGGTGGCGTTCCGGAACATCCGCGTCAAGGAGCTCGACCCGGCGGAGGGCGACGTCACCGTCCAGGCCGAGAGCTGGACCGAGGCGAACGGCGTCGACACCTACCCCCACGCCCCCGCGCACGGCGGCACCGTGCTCGGGTACGTCAACCCCGGCGACTGGGCGGCGTACGACGGCGTGGACCTCACCGGCGTCACCCGGTTCACCGCCCGGGTGGCCTCGCCCACCCCGAGCGGCGGCTTCGAGATCCGGACCGGCTCTCCGACCGGCCCGGTGCTCGGCAGCGTCACCGTGCCGAACACCGGTGGCTGGGAATCGTACGCGGACGTCTCCACGGAGCTCACGAACGTGCCCTCCGGGAGCGTGAAGCTCTACCTGGTGTTCACCGGGGCCGACTTCGACGTGGACGACTTCACCCTCGTCCGCGGCAAGGACGGCTCTCCGAAGGTCGAGCTGACCGTGACGGCCGCGCCGCGCTGCATCGGCACCTCGGCGTACCTGGCGGTCACGGCCGTCAACAACGGTGATGTGCCGGCGACCGTGGAGCTGACCACGCCGTACGGTTCCAAGACCGTGGCCGACGTGGCCCCGGGCAAGCAGGCCTACCAGTCCTTCAACACCCGGGCCGCCCAGATCGACGCCGGCACGGTAACCGTCAAGGGCACCGCGACGATCGGCGGCAAGCAGGTCGCCACGTCCTACGACGCGGCCTACACCGCGGCCGGCTGCCGCTGAGCACAACCCGGGGCCGGCCGGCCGACCAGCCGGCCGGCCCCGGCCTCGTACGACCCGGTGGTTTACCCGCTGCTTTCCGCGGGAGTCAAGATCATTCCATCGTATACTAAATTCAAGTATTGACGTAAGTTTCGAAGGCGATCATTCTCTGGTCAGGGCTCTCCCCGTTCACCCCCCGAAGGAGAGATCGCCATCATGCGAAAGCGTTCGACGATCCATCCGACGCGCCGCGCTCTGACGGCCGTGCTCAGCGCGCTGGTCCTGGTCGTGGCCTGCGTCGTCGCGGCGACGGCCGGGTCCGGGCCGGCGCATGCCGCGCCCGTCTTGCTGTCGCAGGGCAAGGCCGCGACGGCCTCGTCCACCGAGAACACCGGCACACCGGCGTCGGCCGCCGTCGACGGGAACACCGGCACCCGGTGGTCCAGCGCGTTCGGCGACCCGCAGTGGCTCCAGGTGGACCTCGGGACCACCGCGACGCTGAGCCAGGTCACCCTGAACTGGGAGGCCGCCTACGCCAGGTCGTTCAAAATCCAGGTGTCGGCCGACGGTTCGGCCTGGACCGACGTCTACTCCACCACGAGCGGTACGGGCGGCACGCAGACCCTCACCGTGACCGGCTCGGGGCGGTACGTCCGCCTCTACGGCACCGCCCGCGCCACCGCGTACGGCTACTCCCTGTGGGAGTTCCAGGTCTACGGCACCACGTCGAGCAGCGGGTGCGGCACGGCCGACGCGGCCCAGGGCAGGCCCGCGACCGCCTCGTCCACCGAGAACGCGTCCACCCCCGCGTCGGCCGCCGTCGACGGGAACACCGGCACCCGGTGGTCCAGCGCGTTCGGCGACCCGCAGTGGCTCCAGGTGGACCTCGGCTCCGTCAAGACGATCTGCAAGGTCGTCCTGACGTGGGAGGCGGCCTACGCCACGGCCTTCAGGATCCAGGTGTCCGACAACGCCACCACCTGGACCGACGTCTACAGCACGACCACCGGCACCGGCGGCACGCAGACCCTCGACGTCACCGGCTCGGGCCGCTACGTCCGCGTGTACGGCACCGCCCGCGCCACCGCGTACGGCTACTCCCTGTGGAGCTTCACCGTGAACACCACGGGCGGCTCGACCGACCCGACGACACCGCCGCCCGACGCCTTCTGGGGCGACACCGCGAACATCCCGGCGGCCAGGAACGTCGTCATGGTCAAGATTCTCAACCGGACCAACGGCCAGTACCCCGACTCGCAGGTCTACTGGAGCTACAACGGCCAGGTCCACTCCATCGCCGAGCAGCCCTACTTCGACATGCCGGCCAACACGGCGGGCCGGATGTACTTCTACCTCGGCTCCCCCAACAGCCAGTACTACGACTTCATCGAGTTCACCGTCGGGCCGTCGGTGTTCAACGGCAACACCACCCGGGTGGACGCGTTCGGCCTGAAGCTCGCGATGCGCCTGCACGCCCGCGACGGCTACGACGTGGCGGTCGGCGAGGACTACGCCACCTTCGCCGAGTCCCGCGCGGCGACCTTCCAGCGGTTCATCGACGAGGTGCCCGCCGAGTTCAAGCAACTGGCCCAGGTGCAGGCGCCGTACCGCATCCCGGCCCCGGGCAGCGCGTCGGTCTTCCAGCCCGGCGGGGCGTACGCGAACTACTTCACCGGCTATGCCGCCCAGCAGGGCGTGACGGCGACGACCTCGCAGGTCACCGGGTGCGCCGGACCGCTCGCCGAGGCTCCGAAGATGTGCGCGGCGCTGAACCGGCACGTCGCCGGGCTGTCCGACGCCCAGCAGTCGGACGCGACGAACTACTACAAGGCCGCCCCGGCGAACTACTACGCGAAGTTCTGGCACGACCACGCCATCGGCAAGCTCGCCTACGGCTTCCCCTACGACGACTACGCGGGCCGATCCTCGTTCATCTCGCACGGCGACCCGCAGTGGCTGCTGGTCGCGGTCGGCTGGTAGCGCGGGCAGGAGACGCCATGAAGCACACCATTTCGCTCCGGCGCGGGCTCGCTCTCGTCCTGGCGGTGGCGCTGGCGCTGCTCGCGAGCGTCGTCGCCGGGCCCGCCCACGCCGCGCCCGTCCTGCTGTCGCAGGGCAGGACCGCGACGGCCTCGTCCACGGAGAACGCCGGCACTCCCGCCTCAGCGGCGGTGGACGGCGACACCGGCACCCGGTGGTCCAGCGCGTTCGGCGACCCGCAGTGGCTCCAGGTGGACCTCGGCACAACGGCGACGCTGAGCCAGGTCACCCTCAACTGGGAGGCCGCCTACGCCACCTCGTTCAAGATCCAGGTGTCGGCCGACGCCGCCACCTGGACCGACGTCTACTCCACGACCACCGGCGCCGGCGGCGTACAGAACCTCATCGTGACCGGCTCCGGCCGGTACGTCCGGATCTACGGCACCGCCCGCGCCACCGGCTACGGCTACTCGCTGTGGGAGTTCCAGGTCTACGGCACCACCGGCACGTCCTCGGGCTGCACCGGCCCCGACAGCGCGCTGAACCGGCCCGCGACCGCTTCGTCCACCGAGAACGCCGGGACGCCCGCGTCCGCGGCCGTGGACGGCGACCCCGGCACCCGCTGGTCCAGCGCCGCCGCCGACCCGCAGTGGCTCCAGGTGGACCTCGGCTCGGCCAGGACGATCTGCAAGGTCGTCCTGACGTGGGAGGCGGCCTACGCCACCTCCTTCAAGGTCCAGGTGTCCGACAACGCCACCACCTGGACCGACGTCTACGGCACGACCACCGGCACCGGCGGCACGCAGACCCTCGACGTCACCGGCTCGGGCCGCTACGTCCGCCTCTACGGCACCGCCCGCGCCACCGGCTACGGCTACTCCCTGTGGGAGTTCGCCGTCCACGCCAGCGGCGGCGGCACCACCGACCCGCCGCCGAGCGGGACGCCGATCTCGGCGTACAAGCAGGTGACGGCCTCGTCCTGGGAGGGCGGCAACGCTCCGGCGGCGGCGCTCGACGGGCGGACGACGACCCGCTGGTCGAGCCAGTACTCCGACGACCAGTGGCTGCGGGTCGACCTCGGCGGCGCCGGGCACGTCACCGGTGTCACGCTCAACTGGGAGTCGGCGTACGCCACGGGTTACCGGATCGAGGTGTCCGCCAACGGCACGTCGTGGACGCCGATCCACACCACGACCAGCGGCAGGGGCGGCGTCGAGAACCTGAACGTCACCGGCGACGGCCGCTACGTCCGCTTCGTCGGCACAGCCCGGGCGACAGGCTACGGATACTCGCTGTGGGAGTTCCAGGTCTTCGGCACCGTGGACACGGCGGCCACGACCGCTCCCCTGCTGTCCCCGCCCACCAAGGCCCCGGCGACCACCGGCCAGTTCGCGCTGTCCGCCCCCGCCGACAAGGTCATGATCACCGACACCCGGCGGCCCGCGTTCTCCTGGGCGGCCGTCTCCGGCGCGGTGCGCTACGAGGTCTGGCTGAACGTCAGCCGCACCGACTACGACTTCACCGCCTCGGGCAACCTGATCGACCTCTACACCAAGGTCGCCGAGCCGACCGGCACGAGCTACACGCCCACCTGGGACATCCCCGACCGGTGGACGTACAGGTGGTACGTCGTCGCGGTGAGCGGGTCGGGCGCGAGGACGACGTCGAACATCCGCACGTTCAGCCTCTACCTGCCCGACATCGAGCAGGTCGCCGACGGCGTCCCGATCGTCAACGGCGCCCGCGACCTCGACAAGAACGGCACGATCGAGCCGTACGAGAACTGGCGGCTGCCCGTCGAAACCCGAGTCAACGACCTTCTCGGCAGGATGACCCCCGAGGAGAAGGCGTACCAGATGTTCTACAACGCCCAGACCTACCCGCTCTCGGGCTGGCACTTCGGCCCGGCGTTGCCGAACGACCTGCACGCCGTCCTGCTGGGCGCGTCCGGAACCCGGCTCGGCATCCCGCCCGTCTCTGCGGGCGACACCATCGCCGGATACCAGACCACCTACCCGCTGCAGAGCGCGCTCGCGGCGGGCAAGGACTACGCGCTCGACTACAAGCTCGGCGACACGCAGCGCCGCGAGGAGCTGGAGGTCGGGGCGCGTGGCGTGCTCGGCCCGCTCGCCGAGGTCGGCACCAAGGTCCTCTACCCCCGCATCCAGGAGGGCAACGGCGAGAACGCCGACGTCGCGGCCGCCCAGGTCCGCGCGCTGGTGGCCGGGCTCCAGGGCGGCCCCGAGCTCAACCCCGCGTCCGTGCTGGCGACCGTCAAGCACTGGCCGGGCGAGGGCGCGGGCGGCGAGGCCGGGATCACCTACGACGCGGTGACGATCAAGTACCACATGATCCCGTTCAGGGCCGCGATGGAGGCCGGCGCGGTCAACATCATGCCGGGCTACGCCGGGAGCTCCTACCTCGACCCGGGCGGCTCGGGCGCGGGCGACAGCAAGCCGATCCTCGACTACCTGCGGGGCAACCTCGGCTACACCGGCCTCATCACCACCGACTGGCTGCCGTCCTCGGTCTGGGTCAAGGCCGCGAACGCCGGCTCCGACGTGATGGGCGGGGCCGACCCCGGAGCCACCGGGTTCACGATGGCGACCTTCCTCGCAGGTGTCCCGATCGCGCGGATCAACGACGCGGTGACCCGGATCCTGCGCCTGAAGTTCACGCTCGGTGTGTTCGAGCACCCGTACGGCGACCCGGTGAACGGTCCCTACCGCTTCCACCAGCCGTCGTACGTCGCGCTCGCCAACCAGGCCGCCCGGGAGTCCATCACGCTGCTCAAGAACAACGGCGTGCTGCCGGTGAAGCTCAAGGCCGGCGACAACGTCGTGGTCGCCGGTCCGCGGGCCACCGACGGATCGGCCTGCTGCATCTGGACGAGCTTCTTCCACCAGGAGTACGGCTCGCAGACGTTGCTGGACGCGGTCAAGGCGCGGGCGGCCACCGCGGGCGTCAACGTCTACCAGGACACCGGGCCTTCGCCCAAGCTCGCGATCGTGGCGGTCGGCGAGCCGACCTACACGCACGCCACCGCCTGGGTGAAGGAGCAACCCCAGTTGCCCGCCGACCAGCTCGCCGTCATCCAGAACTTCAAGAACCAGGGCGTTCCGGTGGTCGTCGTGCTGACCCTCCCCCGGCCCATCGTCATCAGCGAGTGGAACGGCCTGGCCGACGCCGTCGTGGTGACGTACCGGGGCGGTGAGGAGGTCGGCCCGGCCACGGCGAGCCTCCTGTTCGGCGACTACACGCCGCGCGGACGCCTGCCGTGGCAGCTCCCACGCGGCCTCGACCAGATCCTCAAGCCGGGCGGCGGCGACGTGCTCGCCGACGCCGTCGAGGACTGGAACCTCCCCTACGACCTGGGCGCGACCGCCGCCCAGCGGTCGGACATCCGGGCCCGCATCGACGCGGGCCAGACCGTCCCCACCACCTACGGCAACCCCCTCTACCCCTACGGAGCCGGCCTGCAGGGCTGGTCGTGACGCCCGCGTCAGACTGACGTGGGCAGCGGCCCGCCGTGCCAGGTCATGGCGGCGAGGAGATCCACCTCGCCGCCTTCGGCCTCGGCGTAGGCACGGTGCAGATTGGGCACCAGGCGAGTGATCCCATCAGCACCAGCGGCGTGAGCCCGTTGAACAGCAGGTCCCCGGCGAACAGCACCCGTTCGCCGGGAAGCCACGCCGCCACGTCCCCGGAGGTGTGCGCGGCGTGGCCGGGGTGCCGCAACTCGACGCGGCGCGCCCCGAGATGGACGGTCAGCTCGGAGGTGAACACCACCGACGGCGGGCGGCGCGTCACGTGTCCCCAGTCGGGCACCGGCGTCCACACCGGCGGGCACCCGTCGATGATCGGATCGGCCAGCAACGCCTCTCTCATCGCCGAGTGCCCGAAGACGACCGTGTCGTCCGGGAGCAGGCTGTTGCCGTAGCAGTGGTCCCCGTGCTGGTGGGTGTTCACCGCCATCCGGATCGGCACGTCGCCGGTCGCCTCGGCGACCGCGCCGAGAAACCGCCGGGTGCGCGCCTCGGTCGCGCAGGTGTCGACGATCAGCACGCCGTCGTCGTCTGCCACGGCTCCGGCGTTGTTCAGCCACCAGGTGCCGTCCGGTTGCACCCAGGCGAAGATCCCCGGCCCCACCTCGTGCAGCCCCGCCCCGTCGGCCCGCTCCACCACGCTCACGCTTCCTCTCACCGGCGTCCTGCCCAGGGGACCCTACCGGCGTAGGGACTCGCGGTGGGCGCGCCCAGACCCGGTCACGCCGGACCGAGCCCGGGTCAGCTCCGGCCGTACAGCGTGGGCAGGTCGACGAGGTGGACGTCGGGGGACGCGGCCGTGGCGGCACGCGCCTTGTCGTTGAACCCGGTGCCGCTGAAACAGAGCAGACGGGTTCCTGTGGTGTCGTAGCGGCCCGTCCGCGTGATCAGGTCATGGATGTGCCGGAGCCGTTCGATGTGAGCGGCTCCCATCGTGTCGTTCCATTTGGCTTCGCCGATGGCCAGGAGCGGCGGCTTGCCGCCGTCGGCGATGCCGATCACGGCCACGTCGACCTCGTGACCCGTCCTGGTCTTCGGGTCGTGGACCACCCCGTGGCCGACGCGGGCGGGCAGGCCGCCGAAGAGGTCGGGATCGGCGTGGTGCAGCGCCCAGTCGCGGCAGATCTGCTCGAAGTGGGGGCCGAGGACGTTGCTGACGAAGCGGCGGCGGCTGGCCTGCCAGACCCGCCCGGCGCTGCCGGGCCGCTCCAGCTGGTCCCAGACCGGGCGCATGATGGCGTGGTAGAAGCGGATCAACGGCTCGGAGATGCGGTAGGTGGCGCGGTTGTCCCGGAAGGCGTCCGCGTCGCGGTGCAGCAGGCCGGCGTCCTCCAGCACGTTGATCGGATGCGCGATGTCCGTCGCCCTGCGCTCCAGGTAGCCGGCCACTCCCCCGCGCGTCGCGTTGCCGTCGGCGACCGCCGCGAGGACGGACAGGTACAGGGCGCTGTCGCGCAGGTCGGGCTCCTCGGCGAGGAGGTAGCGGGCCTCCCGGAAGAGAGGCGTCTCGGGGTTGAGCACGGTGCGGATCACCCAGTCGTCGAAGTCCTCCGGTCCCGACGGCGTGTCACCGCGCGCGAACTCGCGACGGTAGGCGGGGGTGCCGCCGACGACCGCGTTGACCTTCAGAGCCAGCGCGGGATCGGAGATCTCCCAGAACTCGGCGGCCAGGCGGTGGTCCAGCGGGCGGACCAGCATCTCCAGCCCCGCCCGCCCGCGCAGCGGGGCGTTGCCGGACAGCAACCGGCCCATGAAGGAGAGGGCCGAACCACACAGCAGCAACCGGGTGCGTGACCGGGTCCGCTGGTCCCGCATGGGCCGGAACGCCTCCTGGAGAAGGGACGGCAGTTCCGGGTTGGCCCGCGCGAGGTAGGGGAACTCGTCGATGACGACGGGAGTCGGCCGTTCGGCGCCGAGGGCGAGCAGCGCGTCCAGGGCCTCGGACCAGTCGGCGAAGTGATAGGGAACGGCGGGCCCGACATGGGCGGTGAGCGCGGCGCCCAACCGGCGCAGGGACTCGGCGTTCGCCGCCTCGGTCGCGGCGAAGTAGAAGCCGCCGGCGGCACGGCAGGCGGCGTCCAGCAGAAAGGTCTTGCCCTGGCGGCGCCGGCCGGAGACCACCCCGAGTGTCGCGCCGGGCTGCTCATCGGTGATGAACCGCCGCAGCGCCGACCACTCGTGGTCACGGTCGAACATCTCGGCCGGCTTGTCCACATCCACCCCCGCGCTTATAGGACTACAGTTTATATAACTGTAGTCCTATAAGCATGCGGGTCTTCGTCAGTAGGGCAGGACGCGGCCGGAGGGGGTGCGCAGGTCCAGGTCGGCGGGCCTGGGGCGGCGTCGCTTGGCCGTGATCCTGGTCGTGGTCCTGGTCGTGGTCCTGGTTGTGGTCGTGGTCGTGACGGCTTTCGGGCGTCTCATGGGCGGCCTCTCAGCACCGTGAGCACCGCGCTCCCGGATGGGCTCGGGGATGCGCCCGAGGATGCGGCCGGCGGGCGGGAGCACCGGGTGCGGGTGCCGTCGCGTGAGCCGTCCCAGAAGACCCAGCCGCACCGCCGGTCGGGGCAGCGCTTCAGGCGCGGCCACTCCCCGCCGGCGGTGGTGGCGAGCCAGGCCCGGGCGATGGCGGCGAGCGGGTCGTCGGAGCGGAGCGCGAGGCCGTCCAGGACGGCGTGCGCCGCGGCCATCGACCGGCGGTCCGGCTGCTCGCCGTCGGCGAGCAGCCGGGCCCGCAAGCCCTGCCGCAGGGTGCGGGCGCGGGCCAGGTCGTGCGGCGTGACGTGGGCGGGCAGCCCCTGCGCGGCCAGCCAGGCGCGCATGCCCTCCACGCTCTCCAGGAGGTCGGTGCCGCGTTCGACGTCGATCGTGTTCGCGAACGACTCCAGGAGCCTGGTCTCCTCAAGCGGTTCCCGGTAGCTCATCTCGGGCTCTCAGGAGGTCCGGGACCTGCCGATGAGCAGGGCGGCGAGCAGCGCCGCCACGGCGAAGCCCGCACCTGTCAGGAAGGTCGCCTGCATGCCCTGGCTGAACACGTACCCGTCGAGGGCGGCCTTGGACAGACCGGCCGGCGGGTGCTCGGTGGCGCGGGTGCTCGCCGCGGTGGCGATGACCACGATCACGGCGAGGGCGAGGGAGGACCCGACGTTCTGGACCATGCTCACCACGCTGGAGGCCGCGCCGGCGTCCTCGCTCTCCACGCCCGAGGTGGCGCGGCTGAACGCGGGGATGATCGCCATGGCGACCCCGGCCCCGACGAGCACCAGCGAGGGCAGCACACCGGTCCAGTAGCCGTCGCCGATGTCCATCCGCAGCAGCCAGGCGTTGGAGATCAGCAACAGCACCGCGCCGATCAGCACGACCATCCGTCCGCCGATCCTGGGTTCGAGGCGGACGGCGAGGCTCGCCGCGCCGGTCATGCCGACGGAGACGGCCAGGAAGGCGAACGCGGTGGTCAGGGTGTCGTAGCCGAGGACGATCTGGAAGTACTGGCTCAGGTAGAAGAACAGGCCGATCTGCGCGCCCGGCGTGATCATCAGCACCAGGTAGGCCCCGACGCGGCTCCGGTCGGTGAACAGCCCGAGGTCGAGCAGCGGCTGCCTGGCCCGGCGGCTGATCAGCACGAACAGCCCGAGGAGCACCAGGCCGGCCACGACGGAGCCGATGACCCAGCCGTTGAGCCAGTCGCCGCCCTGCGAGGTGGTGAGCCCGTAGACGATCGCGACGACGCCCAGGGTGGCGCTCAGCGCGCCCGCGAAGTCGAACCGCCCGGGGCGGCGCGGGGTCTCCTCGATCACCATCGGGCCCAGCACCAGGAGGACGAGGCCGAAGACCGCGCTGGGCAGCAGCACCACGCGCCAGGAACTGATCGTGCCGAGCAGCCCCACCAGCATCAGCCCGACGGCGGCGCCCGCGCCGCCCGCGATCGTGTACGCGCTGATGGCCCGGCGGCGCAGCGGGCCCTCCTCGAACATGCTGACGATCAGGGCCAGCACGCACGGTGTGGCCAGCGCCGCGCCCACGCCCTGGGCCCCCCGGGCGGCGATGACCAACCAGGCGTCCGGAGCGATCGCGCGCACCAGGCAGCCCGCGGTGTAGAAGGCCACGCCGGCGACGAACACCCGGCGCTTGCCGAGGATGTCGCCGGCCCTGCCGCCGAGCAGCAGCAGGCCTCCGTACGGGAGGAGGTAGGCGTTCACGACCCAGGAGAGCTGGGTCTGGGACATCTCGAGCGCCTGGCCGATACCGGCCAGCGAGATGCTGATCACCATCTCGTCGACCATGATGAGCGCCCAGAAGGCCACCACGACGGACAGGGCGATCAGGCTCTTGCCCCTGATTCCGTCGGGGACGGTCCGGGTTGACGGATGAGTGAGCATGGAGATCCTCCGGCTCCGGATTCGCGCCGCGGGCGCGTGGTGTGCTTTGTGCTAGGAGGGCAGGCCGATGGACAGGCCGTGCCGGAAGACGTTGCGCGGGTCGTACTGCCTCTTGATCCGCTGCAGTCTTGGGTAGTTGTCGCGGTAGTAGAGCGCGTGCCAGGGAGTGCCGGAGGTGTTCCACGCCGGGTCGGCCAGGTCCCTGTCGGGGTAGTTGATGAACGCCCCGCCGTTGACGGCGTTCGGCACGGGCACCCCGCCGGTGTCCTGGTAGAGCTCCCGGTAGAGGTTCCGGATCCAGGCCATGTTGGCCTCGTCCTCGTACGAGCTGCTCCAGCCGCCCGCGGTGAAGTAGACACGCAGGACGGAGTCGCGGTGGACGGCGGCGGTCGCGCCGGACGCCACGCTGTTGATCCGCCCGCCGAAGCCGGTGATGTTCACCAGGGCGTTGGGGTTGTAGTAGGAGTCGTCGCTGAGATGCCGGTAGAGCGTCGCGATCTGCGCGGGGGTGTAGCTGCGGCGCAGGTCGGCGGTCTTGTTCTTCTGGCGGCCCGCGGGGTCGCTGACCCAGTTGCGGGGGTCGAGCCAGGGGGTGGTCTCCTGGACGTCGACCATCGGTTCGACGCCGACCCCGGAGGTGACGGCGGCGAAGTGGGCGTCCAGCAGGGCCTGGCCGCCCGACACCGACTCGTCCACGCCCGCCAGCAGCATCAGGGTCCCGGCCGAACGGTGGTTGGTGGTGAGGGTGCCCCACAGGTTGACCGCCGGGCTGCCCGGTGCGCTGTTGTTCTGGTACCAGGTGCAGTAGTTGCCGACCAGGGTGGTGAAGGCCTGCTCGGTCATCGCGTCCCACGACCACATCAGCAGGCGGGCCCGCTGGTTGCCGATCCGGGGCAGGAGCCTGGTGGGGTCGGTGGACGTCACGCCCGGCGTCCTGAACCAGTAGCGGGTGACGATGCCGAAGTTGCCCGCGCCGCCGCCGGTGTGCGCCCAGAACAGGTCGCGGTTGGGGTCGGACGGGCTGTCCGTGGCGACGATGACGCGGGGCCTGCCCGAGGCGTCGACGGTGACGACCTCGACCGCGTTCAGGTGGTCGACGCTGAGGCCGTGCTTGCGGGAGAAGAAGCCGTAGCCGCCGCCGGGGATGTGCCCTCCGATGCCGACGGTCGCGCAACCGGTGAAGGGGATCATCACGCCCCAGCCCTTGAAGAGGGTCTCGGCCACCTCGCCGACGAGGGCGCCGGGCTCCACCGCGAAGGCCCCGCGACGCGCGTCGTGGTAGACCGCCGTCATCTGGGACAGGTCGACGACCGCCTTGATGTCGGAGGTGGTGGTGAAGTCCTCCATGCAGTGGCCGCCGGAGCGGGCGACCAGCCGCTTGCCCGCCGCCACGGCCGCGCCGACCGCGTCCACGACCTGCTCCGCCGAGCCCACCACCGTCACCTGGTCGGGGGCGCCGGTGAAGCGCATGTTGTGCCCGCTGCGCATGCTGTCGAAGCGGGGATCGCCGGGCTTGACGACGACGGGGCCGAACTCGGGCACGCACCGGGTGCCGGTGGTTCCCGCGGACGCCGGTGTGCCGCCCAGGGCGACCCCCGAGGCCAGGCCGGCCCCGGCTGCCGCCGCGCCGGCCAGGAACCCCCGGCGGTTGTATACGGTCACGCTTTCCACTCCTCAATCAGCGAATTACCCGACCTCGGCGGGCGCCTTCTCCGACGCCCGCCAGATCGAGTGGTTTCGTTTTTTCCAGACCGTACTACTTCGAGCCGGTTTCAGCTCTTGAACGGCTTGCCCACCGGGAACTGCCTGCCGCCGAGGAAGGTGTTCAGCGTGCTGGCGAACAGGTACATGCCGATCAGCGGCATCGAGAAAATCGCGATGATGCCGAAGGGGAGGATCCACGGGTCACCCGCGGCACCGGGCCGCGCCACGCTGACGGCGATGAACAGCGTCAGCAGCGAGAAGTCGATGACGAGGAACAGCAGCCCGAAGATCTTCGGAAGCCGGAGGGTGGTGAGGGTCACCACGGTCATGAGCCCGAGCCAGACCAGGATGAAGTTGGCCTGGGCGCCGCGCTGCGCGGGCTCGGGGAGCTGACCGAACCAGCTGTTGACGAGGCCGAACACGAGCATCGAGAAGCTCAGCCAAAAAGCACCGAACAGGCCGAACATGGTCGCCTGCCAGCCGTCGCCGCGGCGGGCCGCCCAGACCGTGGCGCCGATGAGGAGCACGCCGCAGAGGGACATGATCGGCAGCGGGGCGGCGAGCGTGCTGGGGATGGTGACCTGGTTGAAACCGGTCAGGAACAGGGCCAGCGCGAACGCCGCGGTGGCGAAGGCGGGGTACCCGAGGAGACCCGGGTCGGCGGTCGCCGGCTGCTTTCCGGCGCTGGCCCGCTCCGTCGAGTGGTTGAGGTCGGGGAGTACGGGGATTTCGGTGGCGGTCATAGGACTCTCCGGTCGCCGGGATTCTGGCGTCGTGAACGTATTCGCGGTGGATATCCAGTGCCGTATCAATCCGCTCTCGCCCGCCGGGCCCGCCTCTCAGCCCGCTCTCAGCCCGCTCTTTTCGCATTGTCCACGACCAGGCCGCGGTTTATGCAAGTCGTAGCTTTACTGGTCGAGATGAGGGACCGTATGCGTACGCTACTGATCGACAACCATGATTCGTACACCTACAACCTCTTTCAGCTGATGGCCCGGGTGTACGGCACGGAGCCGACGGTGGTGACGAACGACGACGCCGCGTGGCCCGGTCTGGACATCGAGGAGTTCGACGCGATCGTCGTCTCCCCCGGCCCCGGCCATCCGGGCCGGGACCGCGACCTCGGCGCGGTCCGGCAGGTGGTGGCGCGCACCAGGGTCCCGCTTCTCGGGGTCTGCCTCGGTCACCAGGCGATCGCGTTGCTCTCGGGAGCCGACGTGGTGCCCGCGCCCCGGCCCCGGCACGGTCACCTGACCCGTGTGCGGCACACCGGCGAGGACCTCTTCCAGGGACTGCCCCAGGACTTCCAGGCCGTGCGCTACCACTCGCTGTGCGTGCCGGAGGAGGGTCTGCCCGCCACCCTCACGCCGACGGCGTGGGCGGAGGACGGCGTGCTCATGGGGCTGCGGCACCGGGAGCGGCCGCTGTGGGGGGTGCAGTTCCACCCCGAGTCGATCGCGACCGAGCACGGCGCGCAGCTGGTCGAGAACTTCGGCCGTCTCGCGGCGAAGGCGCTGGCGGAACAGGGCAGGTCACTGCGCCCGGCGCGGGCGCCGCGACGGGCGTCCGCCCAGCCGGCGCCCCTC
Source organism: Microbispora sp. H10670 (assembly GCF_014161385.1). NCBI lineage: Bacteria > Bacillati > Actinomycetota > Actinomycetes > Streptosporangiales > Streptosporangiaceae > Microbispora > Microbispora sp. H10670. Next base: position 67,522 of record NZ_JABBWW010000029.1, read on the forward strand.
GCGTCCGAGGCGCCGCCCGCCGCCGTGCGCCCGTGGCGGCTGCTGCACCGCGTGGTGCCGTACGAGGTGGACACGGCGGCGGCGTTCACGGACCTGTTCGGCGGCCTGGAGCACGCGTTCTGGCTGGACAGCAGCCGGGTGGAGCCCGGCCTGTCGCGGTTCTCCTTCCTCGGCGCGCCGGAGGGCCGCGACGGCGAGATCCTGAGCTACTCCGTCGGCGAGGGGCTCACGATCCGGAGCGGGCCGGCCCCGGAGACCGTCACCTGGCCGGATTCGATCTTCGAGGCCCTCCGGACCCGGCTCGCGGAGCCGGTCCTCGACGTCCCCGACGTGCCCTTCGACCTCACCAGCGGATACGTCGGCTACTTCGGCTACGAGCTGCGGGCCGAACTGGGCTCGCCGTGCCGGCACCGCGCCACCACGCCCGACGCGGTGTGGCTGTCCGCCACCCGCCTGGTGGTGGTCGACCACGAGCAGCGGACCACCCATCTCATCGCGCTGACCCGGTCGCCGGACGACCCCGCCGCGTCGTCGTGGCTGGCCCGCGCCGAACGGCGGCTCGCCCGGTGGCGGCCGCCACCGGGAGCGAACACGCCCGCCGCGGACGGCCACGACCCCGAGCCCGGCCTGCTCCGCGCCCGGGACGGCTACCTGGACGACGTCGAGGCGTGCCGGGGCAAGCTGCGCGAGGGCGAGAGCTACGAGATCTGCCTGACCACGCAGACCCGGCTGCCCGTGACCGGCGATCCGCTGGAGCTGTACCTCGCGCAGCGCGCGTCCAACCCCGCGCCGTACGCGGCCTTCCTGCGGCTGGGCGGCTTCGCCGTCCTCTGCTCGTCCCCCGAGCGGTTCCTGCGGATCCGGCCGGACCGGACCGTGGAGACGAAACCGATCAAGGGCACCGCGGCCCGGGGTCGCGGGCGCCGGGAGGACCTGCGGCTGCGGGCCCGGCTGACGACCGATCCCAAGGTCAGAGCCGAGAACCTGATGATCGTGGACCTGCTGCGCAACGACCTCGGGCGGGTCTGCGAGGTCGGCTCCGTCCACGTGCCCAGCTACATGGCGGTCGAGACGTACGCGACCGTCCACCAGCTCGTGTCCACGATCCAGGGCACACTCCGCCCGGACGTCGACGCCATCGGCTGCGTCACGGCGTGCTTCCCCGGCGGGTCGATGACCGGCGCGCCCAAGCTGCGCACGATGGAGATCCTCGACGAGATGGAGCAGACGGCGCGCGGCGTCTACTCCGGCGCCATCGGCTTCCTCGGCCACAACGGCACGGCCGACCTCAACATCGTCATCCGCACCGCGGTGGCCACCGCCGAGGGCCTGACGGTGGGGGCGGGCGGGGCGATCGTGCTCGACTCCGATCCCGCCGAGGAGTTCGAGGAGATGCTGCTGAAGGCGCGGGCGCCCCTCCGCGTGGCCGGGCCCCCGCTGTCGGCGTCGGAACCGGGGCTGCGCTGGGCGGAGGCGGCACGATGACCAGGACCGGCAAGGACTATCTCGACGCGCTGCGCGACGGCAGGACGATCTGGCTGGACGGCGAGCGGGTGGACGACCTGACCACCCATCCCGCCTTCCGGCGTTCGGTCCGCTCGATCGCCGACCTCTACGACCTGACGGCGGAGCACCCCGAGACGCTGACGGCGTCGGTGCCCGGCGTCGACGGGCCGGTGTCGCGCGCCTACCAGATCCCGCGTACGAAGGACGAGCTCAAGGCCAAGGGCCGGGCGTTCAAGCTGTGGTCGGAGGCGACGTTCGGGTTCCTCGGCCGCTCCCCCGACTACATGGCCTCGGCGGTCGCCGGGATGGCGACCGTGCCGGGCGTGCTGGCCCGCGACGGGTTCGACGGCTCGGCCAACCTGGTCGCGCACTGGCGGCGGATGGCCGAGGGCGACCTCTACCAGGCGCACACGCTGGTCAACCCGCAGATCGACCGCACGAAGGCGCCGTCGGAGCAGATGGAGGACGACCTGTGCCTGCGGGTCGTCGCCGAGCGCGACGACGGGATCGTCGTGCGCGGCGCCAAGATGATCGGCACCGCGGCGGCCCTCGCCGACGAGATCCTGGTCGGCGTCACCCAGCGGATGCCGCCCAGCGAGGCCGACTACGCGGTGAGCTTCTCGGTGCCGGTCGCGGCGCCCGGCATCTCCTTCGTCAGCCGGACCTCCTACGAGGCCCGCGCCACCAGCGTCTTCGACTACCCGCTCTCCAGCCGGCTCGACGAGAACGACGCGCTCGTGGTCTACGACGACGTGTTCGTGCCGTGGGAGCGGGTGTTCGCCTACCGCGACCCGGAGGCCTGCCACGCGCAGTTCTGGAAGACCCCGGCGTTCGTCAGCTTCGTCCACCACGGCGCCACCCGGTTCTGGACCAAGCTGGAGTTCCTCACCGGCATCGCCATCCTCGTCGCCAAGGCCAACAACGTCTACGACATGCCGCCGGTGCGGATGCAGATCGGCAAGCTGCTGTCGTGGGTGAACACCGCCAAGGCGCTGGTCGTCGCCGCCGAGGAGCTGTGCGAGCCGGTGCCCGGCGCCGACGCGGTCATGCCGCACCGTGAGACGGCGTACGCCCAGCTCGCCGTGGGACCGGACCTCTACCCCAAGGTGATCAACGAGATCAAGCTGCTGGCGGGCGGCGGGCTGATCCAGCTGCCGTCCTCCTACCGCGACCTGCTGCGCCCGGAGGTCGCCGCGCTCCTCGGCAAGTACGTGAAGTCCCCCGGGTACGACGCCGAGGCGCGGATCAAGCTGTTCAAGCTGGCCTGGGACGCCGTGGGCAGCGAGTTCGCCGGGCGGCACGACCAGTACGAGCGCTTCTACCACGGGGCGCCGCACGTGTACCTGCCCGCCCTCGTGCGCGAGGGCGACCCCGGCCGGTACGCCGCGCTGGCCGACCGGTGCCTCGACGGCTACGAACTGGAGGACGGGTGAGCACCGCCCGGCCGCCGATGACCGCCGTCTCCCTCCTGCGCGCCTACGTGGGGTCGCAGCCGGCGGCCGTCGCGGTGATGGCCGGTCTGCTGGTCTTCTCCATCGGCCTGGAGATCGCGGAGCCGCGCATCGCCGCGCACTTCATCGAGTCGGTCCAGCTCGGCCGGGCCGAGAGCGTGCTCGTCGGGATCGCCGGGGTGTTCCTGGCCGTGGCCGTGACGCGGCAGGCCGCCCGCATCGTGTCGGCGTACGCCAGTGAGCGGGTCTCGTGGACCGCCACCAACGCCGCCCGCGAGGACCTGACCGCGCACGTGCTGTCGCTCGACCTGACCTTCCACGAGTCCCGCCCGCCCGGCGAGCTCATCGAGCGCATCGACGGCGACGTCAACCAGGTCGCGGAGTTCTTCTCCAGCCTGATCGTGCACATCGCCGGCAACGTCCTGCTGGTGCTGGGCATCCTGATCGCCCTGGCCACCCTGGACTGGCGGGTCGGGCTCACCTTCACCGCGGTCACGATCCTCAGCTATCTGGCGCTGTCGAGGATCGCCGGGATCGCCGGGCTCAAATGGGAGGACGACCGGGAGCAGAGCGCCCGGTTCTTCGGCTACGTCGGCGAGGCGACCCTCGCCACCGAGGACCTGCGCTCGTCCGGCGCCACCGGCTACGCCATGGCGCGCTTCCACCGGCACCTGCGCGCCTGGCTGCCGGTGAAGGTCAGGGCCGAGGGCTGGGGCAGCGCCATCTGGGTCGTGCTCTCGATCGCGTTCACCGCCGGCACGGCGATCGCCTTCGGGTACGGCGGCGTCTTCTACCGCGACGGCGTGGTGTCCCTGGCCGGCGTCTACCTGATCGTCGCGTACGCGGCGATGCTGAACACCCCCATGGAGGTGCTGCGCCACCAGGTGCAGACGCTCCAGCAGGCGATGGCCGCGACGCGGCGCATCGCCGAGCTGTTCGCCCACCGGTCCTCCCTCGCCGACGGGACCGCGGCCATCCCCTCCGGCCCGCTGTCCGTCCGGTTCGACCACGTCAGCTTCGCCTACGGCCGGGACGACTCCGGGGACGAGACCGGCGACGGCTCCGGGGACGGCTCCGGGGACGGCATGGTCATGCGCGAGGTGTCGTTCGACGTCCCGGCGGGGACCACGCTCGGGCTCGTCGGGCGGACCGGCGCGGGCAAGACCACCATCGCCTCCCTGCTGTTCCGCCTGTACGACGCGAGCCGGGGACGGGTGCTGGTCGGCGGGGTCGACGTCCGCGAGGCCTCCCTGGCGTCGCTGCGGTCGCGGATCGGGTTCGTGCCGCAGGACGTGCAGATCTTCGACGCCACCCTGCGGGAGAACCTGACCTTCTTCGACGAGCGGGCCGACGACCGGCGGCTGCTGGAGATCCTCGACGTGCTGGAGCTGCGGTCCTGGCTGGAGGGGCTGCCCGACGGGCTGTCCTCGCGGATCTCTCCCGGCACCCTGTCGGCCGGGCAGGCGCAGCTCATCGCGCTGGCCCGGGTGTTCCTGACCGATCCGGGGCTGGTCGTGCTCGACGAGCCGTCCAGCAGGCTCGACCCGGTCACCGAGGCCCAGGTGGAACGCGCGCTCGACCGGATGCTCGCCGGGCGCACCGCGATCGTGATCGCCCACCGGCTCGACACGATCCGCCGTACGGACCAGGTGATCGTGCTGGACACCGGCGCGATCGCCGAGCGGGGCGCCACCGCCGGCCTGCTGGCCGACCCGGGCTCCCGGCTGGCGCGGCTCTACCAGGTCGGGAAGGTGCTCACATGAACGGACCGGCCGAGCCGTCCCCGCTGGGGTTCCTCTGGCGGCTGATCACCTACAGCCCCTGGCGCTACCTGCTGGCCGCCTCCGCGTGGGCCGTCTTCCATCTGTGGCCGCTGCTGCCCGGCGTGCTGGGCAAGCTGCTGTTCGACGTCCTGGAGGGCCGGGCGCCCGCCGGGATCACCGTGTGGACGGTGGTGGCGATCGCGGTGGGCGCGGGCCTGGCCCGGTGCGTCGCGATCGTCGGCGCGACCGTGGCCTGGGCGGGCTGGTACCTGCGCGCCCGGGGGCTGATCCAGCGCAACCTGCTCGCCCTGGTGTTCCGCAAGCCGGGCGCGCAGCCGCTGCCGGCCGCCGCGGGCGAGAACATCTCCACCCTGCGGGACGACAGCGACGCCATCGCGATGATGGGCGGCTGGGGCTTCGACATGATGTCCGGGCTCATCTTCGCGGGCGGCGGGCTGGCGATCCTGCTCAGCGTCGACGTCCAGGTGACCCTCGTCGTCATGGCGCCGCTCGCGGTCGTCCTGGTCCTCGCGCAGCTGGCGCGCGCCCGGGCGTACCGCATCCGGGTGCGCAGCAGGGCGGCCACCGCCCAGGTCACCGGGACCATCCAGGAGATCGTGGCCGCGGTCCGCGCGATCAAGGCTGCGGGCCGGGAACGCGAGGTCGTCGCCCGGCTGCGCCGCGACAACGAGGCGCGCAAGACCGCGATGATCCGCGACAAGGTGCAGAGCCTCGCCATCGACTCCGTCTTCAACAGCACCGCGAGCATCGGCTCCGGCCTGATCCTGCTGCTGGCGGCGGGCCGGATGCGCTCCGGCGAGTTCACCACCGGCGACTTCGTGCTGTTCTCCACCTATCTGATGCAGGTGGCCGACTACACGTCCTTCATGGGCTACCTCGTGCGCACCTACCAGCAGGCCCGGGTCTCGTTCGTACGGGCGGCCGCCATGCTGCCCGGCACGCCCTCGCGGACGCTGGTCGAGCACCACCCGCTGCACCTGCGCGAGGACGCGTCCCTCACCACGGCGCCGCCGGAACCGGAGCCGCTGCGCGAGCTGGAGGTGCGGTCGCTGACGCACGTCTTCCCCGGATCCGGGCGGGGCGTGCGCGAGGCGTCCTTCACGATCCGGCCGGGCACCGTCACCGTCGTGACCGGCGCGGTGGGGTCGGGCAAGACGACGCTGCTGCGCACCGTGCTCGGCCTCTACGCGCCGCAGGACGGCGAGATCCACTGGAACGGCGAGCGGGTCGACGCCCCGGACGACTTCATGGTGCCGCCGCGCGTCGCCTACACCCCGCAGAACCCCTCCCTGCTGTCCGGCACGATCAGGGAGAACGTGCTGCTCGGCCTGCCGGACGACGGCCGGGTCGAACGGGCGGCGGCCCTCGCGGTGCTCGGCCCGGACCTGGAGCGGCTCGGCGGCGGGCTCGACACGGAGATCGGCGTACGCGGCGTGCGCCTCTCCGGCGGGCAGGCGCAGCGCACGGCGGCCGCCCGGATGTTCGCCCGCGACAGCGCGCTGCTGGTCATGGACGACCTGTCCAGCGCCCTCGACGTGGAGACCGAGCAGGAGCTGTGGCGGCGCATCTTCGCCACGTCGGCGACCTGCCTCGCCGTCTCCCACCGGCCCGCCCTGCTGGAGCGGGCCGACCAGGTGCTGCTGCTGAAGGACGGCCGGGTCGTCGCCGCGGGCCCGCTGGCCGAGCTGCTGCGGACGTCCCCGGACATGCGGACGCACTACCGCCCCGCCCCGCCAACGAGGAGTCGACAGTGTCACGTGTGATCATCGTCGGCGCCGGCCCCTCCGGGCTGGCGCTGGCCGGCGAGCTGGCGGCGGGCGGTGTCGACTGCCTCGTGGTGGAGAAGCGGTCGAGCCGCGCCGCCCTGTCCCGGGCCTTCACCGTGGAACCCCGCACGATGGAGTTGCTCGACATGCGCGGCCGGGTCGCCGGGCTGCTGGCCGACGGCCGCCCATGCCCGCACCCCCCGGTGGGCGACCGGAACGGCTACCTCGACTACGGCCTGCTCGACACGCCGTTCCCGTACAGCCTGGTCGTGCCGCAGCACCGCACCGAGGCCGCCCTGCAGGCCGCCGCCGAGCAGGCCGGCGCGGTGGTCCGCACCGGCGCCGAGGTGGTCGGCCTGCGCCAGGACGCGGAGTCCGCCGAGGTCGACGTACGCGGCCCTGACGGCGTGGTGACGACCGAGCGCGCCGACTACGTGGTCGGCTGCGACGGCGTGAACAGCAGCGTGCGCGAGGCGATCGGCGTCGACTTCGAGGGCTGGAACTACGACGTGTCGGTCATGATGGGCGACATGCGGCTGCGCAACCCGCCGTCGCCGCCCGCCTACGCCCGCATCACCCGCCGGGGCATGGTGGCGCTGTTCCCCTTCAGGGACGACACCTACCGGGTCATCGTGTTCGACCACGAGAAGATGCACGTCCCGGCCTCGCTGCCGGTGACCCCGGCGGACCTGCGGGAGAGCTGCGCGGGCATCCTCGGCATCGACGTCGAGCCGTACGACCCGATCTGGCTGTCGCGGTTCCGCAGCTCGCAGCGCCACGCCCGGCGCTACCGCGTCGGCCGGGTGCTGCTGGCCGGGGACGCCGCCCACACGCACATCCCCTCCGGCGGCCAGGGCCTGCAGACGGGCATCCAGGACGCGTTCAACCTCGGCTGGAAGCTCCGCGCGGAGCTCGACGGCTGGGCCCCGCCGGGCCTCCTGGACAGCTACGAGGACGAGCGCTACCCGATCGCCGCGGCGACCCTGCGCAAGACCGACCTCTCCTTCCGCTTCGAGACCTCGAACGGCGTGGCCGCACGGCTGGTCCGCGGGATCGTCACGAAGCTCGTACGCATCCGCGCGATCCAGCGGGTGAACCTGGAGCACCTGTCCGGGCTCACGCTGCGCTACCCGCCGGGCGACGGCGGGCCCTGGGCCGGGCGGCGGGTCCCCGACCGGCCGCTGACCGACGGCTCGCGGCTGTTCGAGCGGTTCCGGGACGGCCGGTTCGTGCTGGCCGGCCCTCCGGGCGCCGCCGTCGAGCTGGACGGCTGGGCCGACCGGGTCGTCACCGCGACCCTCGCGGAGCCGATCGGCCGGGGATGCCCGCCCGTGGTCCTCGTCCGGCCCGACGGTCACGTGGCGTGGGGCGGGCGGGCCGGCGGCGGCGAACTCGCGGGGGTGCTCCGCCGCTGGTGCGGCGAGCCGCGCCGCGCGGCGAGCGGCTCCGGCCAGAACGAGACCGCCGGTATCACGCGGAGAGAAACGTGAGAGCCGCTTTTCCGACAATGAATTGCACATAAAAAGCGTCGGAAAACTGCCGGAGGCGGGCCATGCGAAATTATTCAGCCGAATCGTATGGCGATGCCATCGCCTCCGTGTTCGACGTCGTGAACGACGACCCGGCGGAAGTGGCCGCCATCGTGGAGTTCCTGCGTAGTCGTGCGGGGACCGGCCCGGTGCTGGAAGCGGGCATCGGGACGGGAAGGATCGGCATCCCGCTGGCGGGGACCGGCGTCGAGGTGTTCGGCGTGGAAGTCAGCCGGGAAATGGCCAACCAGCTTCGCACGAAGCCGGGTGCGGAAAAGGTGACCGTCGAAGTCGGCGACATGAATGAAATCGACTTCGGGCGGAAGTTCTCGCTCGTCGTCCTCGCACAGGGCACCTTCGGCGCGCTGCTGTCGGAACCGGCGCAGCGCGCGTACCTGCGGCGTGTCCCGGAGATCCTCACCGAGGACGGCCGGCTCGTCGTGGAGACGATGGAGGTGGACGACTCCCGCTTCACCCACGACCAGTACGTCGCCACATCACTGCTCGACGTCGACCACGTGGTGCTCAGCGCGGCGCTCCGCGACCCCGGGCACCAGGTGCTGAGCATCCAGAACGTGCTGCTCACCGCGCACGGCATCCAGCTCTACCCCGTGAAGTTCCGGTACTACACCGCCGGGCAGCTCGACGAGATGGCGGGTGACGCGGGACTGCGGCTGCTCGAACGCTACTCCGACTGGACCGAAGCCGACTACGCGCCGGGCTGTCTCCGGCACGTCTCGGTCTACGGCACCCAGGACTGAACGACCCGTCACCGTCTGGAAGGCGACTCGCCGATGAACATCTCACCCCCCAGGACGCCGCGGCGCTACACCGTCGTGGTCGCGGCGCTCGGCGCCGCGGTATCCCTCACCAGCGGTTGCGCCCTGAACCTCGCCAACGCCAAGTGGTACACCACCACCTACTCGGGCGAGGCGCAGACCGTGGGCCACGGCACCGCGCGGCCGTACGTCATCATCGACCAGGACGGCAACCCCACGGAGGTCGGGGTGCGCCTGTCGGCGACGGCGCTGGACGGGCTGCCCACCGAGGACACCGTCCCGCCGACGGAGACCATCCTGGAGTTCCCCAAGCAGGCGAAGGCCACCGTCTTCAACCACGTGATGCTCAACTGGTACAGCCACGGACGGAAGCCGGCCGAGATCTTCGGCGAGCCGCACTTCGCCTTCCACTTCTACACGCCCGACCACCACGCGGTCATGGACATCGACCCCAAGCTCCACCCCGACCGTGCCGGGAAGGTGCCGGAGAAGAAGTACATCGCGCCCGACTACATCTCCGAGCCGGGCAACCCGGTGGAGATGACCAAGCCCCAGATGGGACTGCACTGGATCGACACGACGCGGCACTTCGGGCCGGTCGGCAGCGCCGAGGAGTTCCGCGAGGTCTTCGTCTACGGCTCCCACGACGGCAGGCTCATCTTCCAGGAGCCGCTCGCGACCCGGAAGTGGCTGCTGACCAAGCCCACCTTCAAGTCGGACATCCGGCAGCCGCAGGAGTACCAGCGCAGCGGCTACTACCCGACCTTCTACGGCATCAAGTACGACGCCGCCACCAACGACTACGTGATCTCGCTGGGCGGCATGCGGATGCGTAAGGCGACGTAGGTCGTGTCCGGCACCCTCGGCCCGTCGCGCGAGGCCCAAGGCCCCCGGGCTCGCGCGGCGGGCGCCGCCGTCCCCGGCCTGCCGGACGCCGTGCCCGGCCTGTCAGACGACGACGTGGCGCAACTGGTCCGCATCCGCCACTTCGAGCGGACCCTGCTGCGGATGTTCGAGGCCGGCGCGCTGAGCGGGACCACGCACACGTGCATCGGGCAGGAGTACGTGCCGGTGGCGCTGGCCCCGCTGCTCGACGGCGACTTCGTCGTCAGCAACCACCGCGGTCACGGCCACTACCTGGCCCACGTCGGCGACGCCGCCGGGCTGCTCGCCGAGATCATGGGCCGGGAGGGCGGGGTCTGCGCCGGCGTCGGCGGCAGCCAGCACCTCTACCGGCCCGGCTTCCTGTCCACCGGCGTGCAGGGCGAAGGCCTGGCGCTCGCGACGGGCGTCGCGCTGCGGCACCGGCGCGCCGGCACCGGCCGGATCGCCGCCGTCTACGTCGGCGACGGCACCTGGGGCGAGGGCGCGGTGTACGAGGCGCTCAACATGGCGGCGCTGTGGCGGCTGCCGGTGCTGGTCGTCGTGGAGGACAACGGGATCGCCCAGTCCACCCCCACCGGCGCGCACCTCTCCGGGACCATCGCCGGCCGGGCGCGCGCCTTCGGCGTCGAGTACGCCGAGATCGCCACCCATGACATCCCGGCCGTCCGCGCCGCAGCCGGACCGGTGATCGCGCGGGTCCGCGACGGCGGCGGGCCGGCGGTCGTACGGTTCCTGACCCGGCGGCTCGGCCCGCACAGCAAGGGCGACGACACCCGCCCCGCCGAGGAGGTCGCGGCCCTGTGGGAGGGCGACTGGCAGGCGGGGCTGGAGGCGCGCCTCGGTCCCCGCTTCCGGGAGATCGACGAGCGGGTCCGCGCCGAGGTGGACCGGATCGCCGCCGAGGTGGCGGCACGCCCGCCGTCGCGGTGGGCCGACGTGGCCGAGGCGGGAGCCGTACAGTGAACGAACTGATCACCCTGGTCGCGGGCGTCCTCGACGTGCCCGCCGAGACGGTCGACGAGAACACCGGCACGGCCACCGCCGCCGAGTGGAGCAGCCTGCGCCACGTGCAGATCATCGGGACCGTCGAACGGGCGTACGGCGTGCGGCTGAGTCCGCGCGAGGCCCGCGCGTGCCGCTCCGTGGGGGCGCTGCGGGACACCCTGCGGACGCGCGGAGTCGCGGTATGACACCGCTCGCGCCCCGGCTCGCGGAGAGCCTGAACGGCGCGCTGCACCGGCTGTTCGCCGAACGCCCCGGCCTGCACCTCCTCGGCGAGGACGTCGCCGATCCCTACGGCGGCGCCTTCAAGGTCACCAAGGGGCTGTCGGACCGGCATCCCGGCCGCGTGCTGTCCACCCCGATCAGCGAGAACGGCCTCGCGGGTGTCGCGGCCGGTCTCGCCCTCGCCGGTGACGAGGTCGTGGCCGAGGTCATGTTCGGCGACTTCGCCGCGCTCGTCTTCGACCCGGTGCTCAACCTGATCTCGAAGTCGGTGACGATGTACGGCCGGCGGCTGCCCATGCCGGTCGTGCTCCGCTGCCCGGTCGGCGGTCGTCGCGGCTACGGGCCCACCCACAGCCAGAGCGTGCAGAAGCACTTCATCGGCATGCCGAACCTGGCGTTGTACGAGCTCAGCCCGTTCCACGACCCGTACGGGCTGCTCGCGCACGCCCTGGACCACGGGCCCGCGCTGCTCTTCGAGGACAAGGTGCTCTACACCCGGCGGGCGTACCCCGACGGGGTCGTGGACGAGCACTTCCGCCACTCGCTCGTCGGGGACGCGTCCGGCTGGGCGCACGTGACCCCCGTGGACGGCGCGGCCCCCGACGTCGTGCTGATCTGCCCGGGCGGCGTCGCCCACCGGGCGCTCGCCGCCGCCCACCTCCTGCGGGACCAGGGCGTCACCGCGCACCTTCTGATCCCCGGGCGCCTGTACCCCGTGGACATCGCGCCCGTCCTGCCGGTCCTGGAACGGCCCGCGCTGGTGGCCGTCGCCGAGGAGAGCACGGCGGGCGGCACCTGGGGCTCCGACATCGCGGCGCTGGTGTACGAGCGGCTGTGGCCACGCCTGCGCGCCCCGGTGCTGCGGCTGTCGTCCGCCGACTCGATCATCCCGGCCGCTCGTCACCTGGAGGACCGGGTGCTGCTGGGCGAGCGGCACATCGCCGAGGCCGTCGCGGAGCGCCTCGGCACGATCGCGACGGGCGCCGCGGTCGTCGCCGGGCCCGTCGTGACGCCGGTCGCCGAGTCCGTTGTCGAGCCCGTCGATGCCGCCCCACCGCTCGCCGTACCTTTCGTCGTGCCGAAGCTGAACAACAACGACACGCACTACCTGGTGACCTGCTGGCTCGCCGAGGACGGGGCCAGGGTCGAGGCGGGTGCTCCCCTGGTCGAACTGGAGACGTCCAAGGCGGTCGAGGAGATCGAGGCCCCGGCGGCCGGATATCTGCGGATCTCGGCCGACGCCGGCACCGAGGTGGAGGTCGGCGCCGTCATCGCGGAACTGCACGAACTCGCGCCCCCGGCGCATACGGCGGCGAGGAGTGGAGCGGGCGGCGAGGCGGCCACGACCGCCGGTAGTGGTGCGGGATCGGCGGCGCCCGCGCAGGCCGCTCCGGCCGCCGAGGCTTCCCAGCCCGCTCAGTCGTCCCCGGCCGCCCAGTCGTCCCCGGCCGACCGGCGGACCTACGTGCTCGACCGGGTGCAGCGGGGCACCGCCGCCGTCGTGACCCGGGCCCACAAGGAGGTGCCGGCGGCCTTCACCGCCGTCGAGGTGGGGGTCGACGCCCTCCTCGACAGACTGCGCCTGCTGTCGGAGGAGTCCGGCGCCGAGGTCGGCGTACCCGAGGCCGTGGTGAAGGCGGTCGCCGCCGCCCACGACCGCTTCGCCCACCTCTTCGGGAGCCTCGTGGACGACCGGACGGTCGCCGTCTCCGAGGCACCTCACGTCGCGGTGACGATCGACGCGGGACGCGGCCTCTACACGCCCGTGATCCGGGACTGCGCGAGCCGATCGATCACCGATATCGCCGACGACCTGATGGATTTCCGGATGAAAGCGTGGCGGGGAGGCGATTTCACCACATCCGAGCTCGATGGCGGTACGATCACCATCTCGATCAACACTGAGGCCGATGTGGTGTTCGTACAACCGATCGTCATGTGGCCGCAGTTGTGCATGCTCTCCGTCGGCGGGCTACGTCGGCAGCTCGCGCTCCACGACGGAGTTCTCGCGACAACCACGGTCGTCGTTCTCGGCCTCGCCTATGACCACCGGGTCGTGAACGGCGCCGAAGCGGTGGCCTTCCTGCGAGCGGTCGCGGACAACCTCCGCGAGCCGGACCGGCTCGACCAGCTGGTCGCCTGACGGCGTGATGGAGGACTGATGACGTTCGGGCTGATCGCCTTCGCCGCGGAAGTGGGCGAGCCAGTGCCCGTCAAGGATGTGGTCGCGGATTACACCGAGGACGTCGCGCGGGTGCTCGCGTACGGCTACGACTACGTGCACCGCGCGGCTCCCGGGATGGGCCTGACCGATCTCGCCGTCGAAGCGGGCGGGCAGGCCCTCGCCGCGGCGGGCGTCGCCGCCCGCGACGTCGACCTCCTGGTGTTAGCGATCACAGACATCGCGGAGTACCTGTACTGGGACGCGGCGGCCGCGGTCGCCCACCGGCTCGGCCTCTCCTGGGCGGAGGCCGTACTGGTGGACCAGGGCTGCGCGGGCGGCGTCACCGCCTTCGACACCCTGGCCGGCCGGTTCGCCACCCACCTGTCCTACGACACCGCCCTGGTCATCGGCGCCAACCGCACCACCGAGGCGTACTGGAACCGCCTGGACACCCACTCGCTGCTGTTCTCCGACGGCGCGGCGGCGGCCGTGGCCAGCCGCAACGCCGCGTCACTGCGCTGGCGCACGTCGTACGCCGAGACGGACGGACGCTACGCCGACTTCTTCCGCCTCGACGACGGCGGCGGGGCGAAACCCTTCGGGCCCGGCACGCCGCCTCCCAAGGTCCGGGACGCCTGGCAGATCATGGAGCACTTCCAGTACGACTCCGACCGCATGGCCGCCTTCGCGGACGAGATCAACGACCGTACGGCCCGTGCCGTCCACCGCGCCTGCAAGCAGGCCGGCATCACGGAGGACGACCTCGCGTGGCTCCTCCTGCTCAACGACAATCCTCGTGTCATCGCCGCCCAGGCCGATCTGATCGGTGTGCCGACGTCCCGTACGAACATCCGCGGCGCCCGGCAGCACGGGCATTTCGGTGCCGCGGACCACCTGTTCGAGCTGGGCAACCTGCACGCCTCAGGGGAGCTGGGCCTGGGTGACTACGTGGCGCTGGCCACGAACGGCCGCGGAATGCACTGGGCGTGCACGATCCTGTGGTCCTGACCCACGCCTTGGCCTGGATCGGCCCTGATCGGGCCTGACCGGGCCTGACCGGGCCTGATCGCCCGCTCCCCCGACTCTCCCGGCTCCCCAGGCGCGCGTCTCCGCCGTCCGTCCCCACGCTCGCCCGGGCCACCTGGTCTTCATCGCCGTGTCAGTCGCTCGGGACGCCGCTCGCCGCCCCGGCACGGCCGAGTGTCCGGCGCAGCCTGGGGATGGCCGCCGGCCGCACCGGCCCGCTCGCCGGCTCGGGCAGAAACTCCGCCAATCCGGCGATGGTGGGATGCTCGAAGACCACCCGCAGCGGGAGCGACGCTCCGGTGAGCGCGTTGAGGCGGCTGACCAGCCGCGTGGCCAGCAGGGAATGCCCGCCCAGGCTGAAGAAATCGTCGTGGATGTTCGTGACCGGCCGGCCCAGCAGGCCGGTGAACAACTCGGCCACCAGATGCTGCGCCTCGGTGCCGGGAGGCTCGGCCTCGCCGGTGCCGGACACCGATGTCGGCTCGGGCAGCGCCTTACGGTCGATCTTCCCGTTGGGGGTGCGCGGCAGCGCGTCCATCACCACGATGCGGGCAGGGACCAGATGCTGCGGCAGGCAGCCCCGCAGATACCGAAGGAGGATCTGTTCGTCGTCCTCCCCACGCTCTTCCGGCACGACGGGGTCGTCCTGGCAGGGGGTCCTGGTGGCGATGTGGGCGATCAGGTGGTCGCCGTAGACGGTGACGACGGCCTCGGACACGGCCGGGTGCTGGAGCAGGGCGTGTTCCACCTCGCCCGGCTCGATCCGGAACCCCCGGAGCTTCACCTGATGGTCCACCCGGCCGTGGTAGTCCAGGAAGAACTCCACCCCACCGTCCGCGCTGGTGCTCGGGCGCCAGCGGGCCAGATCCCCCGTCCGATACAACCGCCCACTCTCACCGTGGGCGTCGTCGGGGAGGGGGAGGTAGCGTTCGGCCGTCAGGGCGGGCCGCTGGTGGTACCCCCGTGTCACGCCTTCGCCGGACAGGTACACCTCGCCGATCGCACCCAGCGGCACCGGACGCAGCTCGCTGTCCAGCAGGTGCACGCGTGACCCGGGCAGCGCGCGGCCCAGCGGAGTGCGCTCAGCACCGGGATCGGTCACCGCGTGCGTGGAATATGTGGTGTCCTCGGTCGGGCCGTACAGGTTGTTGACCACCTCCACCGCCGGGTCCCGGTACAGTCCCCGCACCAGCTCCACCGGCAACGGCTCCCCGGCCAGGTTGATCGTCGCCGCCCGTGGCGGGATCGCCCCGGCCGCCAGCAACTCCGCCGCCGCCGACGGCACCGTGTTCACCAACGTCACATGCCCGAACCCGGCCCGATCCTCGATCAGATCCAGCGCGTTACCCTCCGCCAAGGTGACGGTGGCCCCCACCGACAACGGCGCGAAGATCTCAAACACCGACAGGTCGAAACACACACTCGTCGACGCCAGCGTCTCCGCCAGCACCCCCGGCCCGAACGTCCGCCCCGCCCAGGCGAGCATCGCCACCGTCTGCCGATGCTCGATCACCACACCCTTCGGCCGCCCCGTCGACCCCGACGTGTAAATCACATACGCCGCATCCCCCGCACCCACCGAGACACCCAACCGGCCCGCACCACCGGCACGACCGGAATCGGGGCCCGTCCGGAGACCCTCCACCGCGCTCTCCCACGGGTCCTCGCCGGCCGAACCCAGCACCGCGCGAACGTCGACGACCTGTACCCCGGCCGCACCGGCCGAGCCCGCGGAACCGGCCAGAGGGTTGTGGTCGGGTGTGGTCACGAGCACGGCCGCGTCGCTGTCGGCGAGAAGGTAGGCCACCCGCTCCGGCGGATACCCCGGATCGATCGGCACATAGGCCGCACCGGTCTTCAACACCGCCAGCAACGCCACGATCAGATCACTGGTCCGCGGCAGGCACACCCCCACCAACACCCCAGCCCCCGCACCCAACCCCACCAGACGACGAGCCAACCACTCAGCCCGCTCATCCAACTCCCGATACCGCACCACCCCGTCAACCGCCCGCACCGCCACCGCGTCCGGACACCGATCCACCACCGCCTCGACCAACCCATGCACACAGCCACCAGCCGGCACAGCAGCCGGACCGGTCAGCGGACCACCGTCACCCAACGCACCAAGGACGGCCTTCTCCCCCGCCGTACGAACGTCGAGATCCATCACCCGCGCGCCGGGATCGGCGGCCAGCGCCTCCACCACCACCGCCAACCGCTCCGCCAGCAACCACGCCGACCGCGCATCGAACAGATCCGTGTTGTAGGTCAGGAACCCACCCAACCCCTCCACCGACTGCTCCAGATGCACCGACAACTCGAACTGGCTGGCTCGGGGATGCACCGGCACCGGGTCGACCGCGAGCCCGGGGAGCTCGTACTGCGGTGGCGTGCCGTTGATCGACAGCATGACCTGGAAGAGAGGACTGCGGCTGAGGTCGCGTTCCCGTACGCACTCGTTGATCAGCCGATCGAAGCCGACGTGCTGGTGCTGCTGGGTGGCGAGCGCGGCGTCGTGCGTGGCGCGCAGCATGTCATGGAGGGTCGTCTCCGGCGCCGGGCGCATGCGCAGGGGCAGCGTCGTGACGAGCATGCCGATGACATCCGTGAGTTCGGGCCGGGTACGCCCTGAGGCGGCGAACCCGATGGTGACGTCGTCCTGGCCGCTGAGCTTGGCCAGGAGCACACCCAGCGCCGTCGCCACGACGGAGAACGTACTCGCCCCGGTCGCCCGGGTCACGGCGGCCACGGTCGCGGCCGGCAGGGACAGCGGAACGGCGTCCCCACGGTGTGTCTGGTACGGCGGGCGTGGCTTGTCCGTGGGCAGGTCGAGCGTCTGCGCGCCGGCGAGGTGCTCGCGCCAGAAATCCATGTCCTCGTCGGTGACCGGCCGCTCCCACAGCTCGACGTCCGCGAACTGCACAGACGCGGGTGAAGGGGCCTCGTTTCCCGACCGGCCTTCGGCCAGCCGGGCGTAGTGGCCGGTGATCTCACGGAGCAGCAGGTCGAGCGACCAGCCGTCGCAGATGAGGTGGTGCAGGCTCAGGAGCAGCACGTGCTCCTCGTCCGACACCCTGACCAGGACCGTACGCATGAGCGGCCCGGCGGCGAGGTCGAGCGGCCGGGACGCCTCCTCGTCGAGCACCGCGGCCCAGTCGGACGCGGTCACTTCCTCCAGGTCGGCGACCGGTTCCGCGGACACCACCTGTACGAGCTCCTCGTTCTCCTCACGAAGGGTGGTGCGCAGGCTTTCGTGGCGCCGGGCGGTGTGGGCGAGGGCGGTGCGCAGCACATCCCGGTCGAGCGGACCGCGCACGGTCGCCGCGCCGGTGATGTGGTACGCCAGATTCGTGTCCGGGTGCAGATGACACAAGAACCACAACCGCTGCTGATTCGCCGT